>NZ_JBSRVI010000062.1:0-121332 GCF_055134445.1 Arcticibacterium sp. | reverse complement strand
ACCGTCGGCTATGTCTTCGTAGAATTCTAAAACATCTTTTAAATTACTGAAACTGCCATTATGCATATAAGGAGCGGTGAATCTCAGGTTTCTTAAAGTAGCGGTTCGGAAAGCATAGGTGCTGTCAATGCCACTGTCAAAAACTATAAGTTTCTCGTTTTTTGGTATTCCCAATGTATGAGCTTTAAAGTCTGAAAACATAGGACCATTGTGGCAGTTGCCGCATCCCACCTCTTTAAAGGTTTCAAATCCCTCTTTCTCTGAAAGGGAAATGGCATTTGGGTCGCCACGCATAAATTGGTCAAATCTGGAATTGGTAGCTACCAGGGTTCTTTCAAAAGCCGCGATCGCCTTACCAATGTTTTTTTCTGTAATGGGGTCAGGCTCTTTAAAAGCTTCTTTGAATAGTGCTGTATAAGCTGGAATACGCTTTAGTCGTTTCACTATTTCTACTAAGATTCCATCTTCAGAAAAATGCATGCCTCGCATTTCTTCATAAGTTTTAATGGGGAGTATAGCTTGCTCTTCTAAACTCTTTGACCTTAAATCCCAAAACATAGGAGCCTCTTCTGGCAAGTAATAGTTTTTTGTATTGATACCATTATAGGCCGTGTTAAGTATGGTATGAGCATTCCTTTTTACGAAAGGTATAGTATTTGGCTGCTTAAAAGTACGTTTACTGCCAAAACCCTTGCCGTTTACGCCTATAGATAGATCTCTAAATTCCGCATAACCATTTTGAGGATGGTGGCATGTGGCACAAGCCACGTCTTTATCTCCAGATAAAATAGGGTCATAAAAAAGGAGTTTTCCCAATGCTATCTTTTCAGGAGTGCTATAGTTGTTTTTAGGGTCAATGACTTCCTGTGGCAGGGCATCAAAAATATTAAGACTATTCCGTATTTCCTTTTGGCGGAGCTTTTCCACTTTAATGGATTTTTCTTCCGCCTTACGATTAGAGCACTGAGAGAACAGCAGTAGGCTGAGAAGGAATAAGATGACATTTTTTAGAATCACTGTTCTGTACTACCTAGGGCTTTTGAAATCCATGGCAATATAACGTTTACCAAATTTCTTTTAAAATATATTCCATGCTTTGATGGTAGGATGTGTAGCCTTGAACTAAACAATAGTCCTATCTGAAGTCGTTTAAACTAGCTTGTAGAATGCTAGGTTTTACTTGCAGAATACCAATGACTTTTATGAAAGGTTCTTTTATAAACCGTGGAATATTATCTACATTTAACAAGCATATGGAGCGGAAACCATTAAAAACGGGAGTATTCGAAAATCCAAAAGAGTAGAAACCCTAACCTCATATTTTATGGAAATTCAAATCAATTGGCTAGCGATTTTGCTCGCTGTAGTTGCAAATTTTTTTCTTGGTTTCTTATGGTATACACCTCTTTTTGGTAAAGCTTGGGCCAAAGAAATGGGTATGGATATGTCTCAAAAACCAGACCCCAAAGTCATGTTTAAAGGTATGGCTTTTATGGTGATAGGAAACTTCCTTTTGGCCTATGTTCTTTCAAACAATATAGCCGCTTGGGGTTATGTACCAGGTATGGCAGAAATGGGCAAGTTTCCAAGTCTACTAAACACCGCCATTTTTACATGTTTGGGCTTTTATGTGCCTTATCATTTAGGAGCTATAGTTTGGGAAAACCGTTCTTGGAAGTTGTTTTTCATTAATGTAGGTTACTCCTTAGTGTCTTTATTCCTGGTAGCAAGTATTATTATTTATATGAATTGAGGAAATGTAATTTAACTTAAGAGAATTTGAGGGCATTAGAGCCCTCAAATTTATTTAATCTTGAGCATCATTGATGCAATTCCTGCCGATAAGCCGGTACTACGTTTATAGTAGGCAGCTCTGAACTCTATGGCATTCAAATGCTTTATTCCCAATACGCCCCCAGGAGTAGATTTTCTAAAACCTAAACCCATATAGTGGCTATCAAAACCTGAAATGTCATAATCGCTGCTGTGATAAATACTGTTGGCATCGGCTACTCCATATGGACTGAAATAATCTATAGCAGTCTGTCTATTAAATCTATAGAATGGGCTAATAGATGTGAATGGCGTTATTTTAATAGGTATTTCTAGACTGGCTGTATGGCCTTTCATGCCCCAGTCGTCCGTATAGTATCTGTAAAATCCTCTAAGGATAATATTATCACCAATAAAATAGCTACCTCTTACTCCTATAGGTAATTTAAGTCGCTGCCTTGGTAGTTTTTCCGTGGAGAGTGAGCCATCTGAGAAATATACACGATGGAAAGGTGTGCTCAATAGGCCATCTTGGAAAGAGGGGTCTATCATTAAGAGAACTTGTAAGTTTTTATTGATCACTTGAGATAAGGTGATACCCAGATTATAAGAGTTTCTTGGCGATTGGCCATTGTCGTCTCTATTGTTGGTTCTTAATTCATAGGGTAATATGATCGTCCATTGGTCAAAAAAAGCTCCCGCTTTAATGCTTATTTCAGTGTTTTTATCTTTAGAAAGTTTAGAGATTCCAGCATTAAATCCAATGGAAGTATAGTCGTATTCATAGGAACCAGATACCCCAATACTTTTAGTGATTCCTGAGTTTGGATTATTTTGAGAATAGGTTAACGAAGGGTAAATGTGAAGGTCTGATCTTGAAGCCCCAGAATTAGTGACAGGGTCAATGTTATCAGATGAAGCCGAAGTATAGGCATCTACATTTAAGACACCATTCAAAGAATGTATTCTATCCTTTTTGTCTTTTAATGAAAGCGTAACGTCCAGTGAGTTTCCTACGTTTAAAAGTGCTTCTGTACCGATTCCGCCAGTAACTGCAGCGTGGTTACCATTCTGTTGGTAATAACTGGTTACAAAATTTATTTCTTCTAATTTTAGATTTTTGGCGATGTAGTTCTTATTAGAATTTTCTTTGAATTTCTTCAAAGTCTGTCCTTGAGCTCCTAAATAGAGGCTAAAATATAAGCCGATTGCGATGAGTAGTTTTTTCATTTTTTGAAAAGGTTTTTAAAGGATCTGATAACTTTAGTAAGTCCATGCTTTATTATTGAGTTACTAGTTACAACCGCATCCTCCACCGCTTTTTCCGCCATTAGCACCCGCGGGTCCTTCTCTATAGAGATAAAAACTCTGCTCAAATTTTTCTGACTTTCTACTTGATAATATCATTTCGGCATCATTGATTTTTCCTTTTTGATATTCTTTTACAGATACACATGATGTTCCCAGCAATGCCAATGTCACAATGCCTATTAATGGTTTGATTTTCATTTTAATGGTGTTAAAGGTGATTAGAGCTTATGCTATTTTGAGTTTTTTAGAAGTGAAAACGTTGTTTTCACTATCAATAATGATACATTCTAATTGGTTAATTTGATTTATTAAATTAAGCCCAGTTTCCACGCCCATAACCATTATTGGTGTCGCCATGGCATCTGCCAGTTCGGCGTTGGGTCCAATGACAGAAACACTCTTAATTCCGGTTACAGGAAGTCCAATTTTTGGGTCTATGGTATGCGAATACCGTTTGCCATCAATAATGGCATATTTTTCATAATCGCCAGAAGTGGAAATAGCCAAGTCAGTAATATTTAAAGTACCAATAGTGTCCTCTCTATTGTCAGGATTACTAAGTCCAATATTCCATGAGTTTCCGTCAGCTTGCTTTCCCCATGTTACTAAATCTCCAGAGGCATTCACATATCCCGACTTTATAGCCGATGATTTGAGCAGTTTTTTTGCCATATCTGCGGCATATCCTTTGCCGATTCCTCCAAAACCTATTCGCATGCCCTCTTCTTTTAGGAAAACAGTTTTTTCAAAATGATTTAATTCAATATTTCGAAAATTGATTTTTCTAACCATGCTTAAGGCTGTGCTTTCACTTGGAAGTTTTTTCATGGTCGTGTCAAAATTCCAAAGTGATTTATCCAAACCTCCATAAGTAATGTCAAAGGCTCCTTGCGTTAGCTCAGAAATTTTTATGGAACGAGCAATTAAGTCAAAGACTTCAGAGGCGACTTTAACTGGTGTTAAACCAGCGTTTTTATTGATTAAGTTTGTCTGAGAATTTTCTTTGAAAGTTGTAAACAGGTTTTCAATTCTTTTGACTTCGGCAACTGCTCCTTGAAGTAACTTTTGAGCCGTTTTCGGGTCTTCCTCAACCACACAAAACTCGAAGCGATTTCCCATCAGCTTTTCAACTAAGACATGATGGTTGGTCTTATTCATGGCTACTGGCTATAATTTCGGCTAAGAATTCCTCATTTTTACCATTAAATCCGTTC
Source organism: Arcticibacterium sp. (assembly GCF_055134445.1). Lineage (NCBI taxonomy): Bacteria > Pseudomonadati > Bacteroidota > Cytophagia > Cytophagales > Leadbetterellaceae > Arcticibacterium > Arcticibacterium sp. The sequence goes on along the minus strand of NZ_JBSRVI010000062.1, from coordinate 117,034 downwards.
CAGGATTTTATAACATTACCGTTAGCATCTATCAAAACAGTAAAAGGGAAATTGCCATCGGGATTATATTTATCAGCAAGGGCTTCATTTGTTTTAAGATCTTCATCTGGTAATTTATTCTTTTTAAGCCTTGGGAAATCTGCCCTTAAAAGAATCAGCCTTTCGGATGCAAAAGCGTTGAATTCTGGAGAGCTGAAAACTTGCTTTTTTAACATGATGCAAGGAGCACACCAGTCGGAACCAGAGAAATTTAAAAGAATTAGTTTGTTTTCAGTTTGAGCTTTTTCTTTGGCAAGTTCTAAATTGTTATCCCAGTCAGAACTTGGGAATATAAGACTCATGAATAGGAAAAGTGACAGAAGGGTTTTCATTTTATAGAATATTTAAGAGGTTTTTAGGAAATACTAAGAACATGACCAGACTGGCTTACGGTATATACCGCTAGGCCCTTTGATGCATCTTTATTTATGCCTTGTCCTGAAGGAGTGAATCTAGCCCCATGATCTGTACAATACCATTCATCATTAAGAAAAATTATTTTTCTTTTGTTCTCATGAGAACATATTTGAGTAGCGGCAATATAGGTTCCATTATTATTAGCTATCACAATGCCGTTGCTCACAAGGTAGCCGCCATTCGTAAGTAATGCATTATTGGTGTTGTCTGATAAATCTATAGACAATGCAGATTCACCAAGAGAGGTTTGTTCGGGGGAGACTTCTGCAGGTAAACAAGAAATACCAGTACAGTATATTGCAAAAAGTGCCGAACCCTTGAATCCTAATTCCTTTAAGAATTCATTTCTTTTGATTTTGTCCATGATAGCGTTTTGGTTAGATAGTGTAAAAAGACATTTGTATTAAATACGAAAGGGTATAATCAAATGCAGTCTATGTAGGTCAAAATCTAATCGATAGCTTTGGGTGTTTCTGGACAAATGATGGTAAAAGGTATGATGAAAACGTGTTTTGTGGGGAGTATATTCTATTTGAATAAAAAATTGGTGTATTTATACTGGTTATAAATAGAAATGCCCGTCCAAAGTTATTTGGACGGGCATTTGGATGAATAAACGCTTGGAAATTACTTACTGAAATCCAATGATTTTACGCCAAAAAGCGGTTTACCTTCGGCAGCTGAATTTTTAAAAACGAGATAAAGATCATTTAGACCTTTGGTAGCTGAAAGTTTTACTTTGATCGGTGTATTACTTACCTCCGGAACAGTAGTAGTTCCAATCAATTTTCCATCTATACCTCCAATTCTGAATTCCGCAGTTCCACCGACGGTCTGTCCTTTTTGGCCGAAAGCCCCCAAGTTTACGGCAGTAATGCCCGTCAAATCGAGGTTTTCATATTTTACCCATGAACCTGCCATAGCGACCACTAATTTACCCACTTGAGGTACATCAAATTCAATGACGTTGTTTTTATCATCATAGGCTGTTGCAGGCAAGTTTGGACTTCTTAAAGCTAAAGATGAAGAGCCACTCTGTGGGCCTACCACTTTACCACCTTTGTCAAGATAAGTTGCCTGAATCACGTAAGCACCGTCTTTCTTACCTTCATGAGCTTTAGCAATATATGAACCCGTAGAAGATAGAGACGCTTTTTTGTCGTTTATAGAAAGAATGTATCTCACCATAGATTCTGCATCTGCTTTGGATAAATCTGGGTGCGGAGCCATAGCAGTTTCTCCCCATACACCACCACCGCCAGAAATTATTTTAGCGGTAAGCTTACCTACATTGGTATTATTTAAAGGGTATTTTGTAGCTATACTTTTATAGTTCGGCCCAATAGACTTTTGGTCTACCGTATGACAAGCGAAACAATCGGCATCTGCTATCAACCTTCTTCCACTAGCATTGGCTACACTTCTCTGATGCCCCTGAGCCACAGCATTTTTATCATATCCTTCTAGATAGTCTATACTCACCACCACGTCTTCGCTTTTAATGCCTTTTCCTATAGTGCCATCTTCAGCGTCCTTTACATTGACCTTGTAGTTTATTTTATCGTCTCCAAAATAGAAACTCTGATTTCCGGTCACGTTTATAGCGATATCAGGTATCTCGTTTCCTACTTTTACAATTAAGGTTTTCTTACCCGTTTTTCCCGCCGTATCAGAGACAGAGAGTGTTACAAGATATTCACCAGGCTTTTTGAAAGTAACAGAAGGGTTTTTAGCCGTGCTGTTTTCTGCACCACCATTAAAGTCCCATGCATATGTTAAGTCGTCACCATCGTAATCAATAGTGCCTTCAGAACTGAAATTGGCCTTTAAGGGAGCCTTACCCACGGGCTTGTCTACAGATGCAACAGCAAGAGGAGGTCTGTTATGGGCATTAAAGTCTATTCTTGTTAGCGAAGCCTCTTCGTTTTGAGCAGACCATTTAGGACCATATTCTAGCAGATACATCACACCGTCTTTGCTAAATGTCATATCCATCGGGTGATAAAATTTGGTATTTGGCATAAAGGGCTCCATGCTTTGATAATTACCATTTTTGTCTAAAGTGACCACCATTATCCAATCTCTAATCCACTCATAAAGGAAGAGCTTGTTATCAAAATAAGTAGGGAAAGTATTTTCTCCTACCGCAGCGTCTTCCGAATGAAAAACAGGTCCAGCCATTGGATTACATCCTCCTTTACCAAAAAGTGGATAATCTTCAGAAGCACCATATCCATAATACATGAATGGCTCTCTGGCTGGAGGTAAGTTTTTAAGACCAGTATTATGAGGAGAGTCGTTTATCGGTTTTAAAACATCATAAGGTTCTCCAGAAACTTTAGTCTCGAAATTATATTTATTGTAAGGTCTGTTGTTTCCAACGATGATAGGCCAGCCAAAAAAGCCAGGCTCCGTAGTTTGATTGAACTCCACTAAACCTTCTGAACCTCTGCCTTCTATTGTTTTGCCAGCATCAGGCCCAACATCTCCCCAGTATAAACGGTCGGTTTTTTTGTCTACAGATATTCTGTATGGGTTTCTACAGCCCATCACAAATATTTCTGGTCGGGCATTTGGGATACCTTCTGGATATAGGTTTCCTTGTGGAATAGTGTATGAACCCTCTTTCGTGGGCTTTATTCTTAAGATTTTACCTCTAAGGTCATTGGTGTTGCCAGAAGTGCTGAGAGCGTCCCAGCCTTCTCTTCCATCTCTAAAATCAATAGGACCAAAGCCGTCAGAAGCAAATGGATTAGTGTCGTCACCGGTAGAAAGATAAAGGTTGCCTTTTGAGTCCCAATCAATAGAGCCTCCAGTATGGCAGCATTCGTTACCTTTTATTTTTATCTTTAGCATGACCTTTTCAGAGCTTAGGTCCAGTTCGTCTTTCTTTTGGTCATAAGTAAATCTAGAAAGAAATTGCTCATTATGAGCGTCTGTGTTCGGAGTGTAATAGATATAAACCCAGTTGTTTCTATTAAAATTAGGATCTAAACCCACACCCATTAAACCGTACTCATAAGTACTAAATACATCTAAACTATTAGCCGTTTTAAATTCCTCTTTCTCCGGAAGCCAAACTTTTACGTCACCTCTTCGCTCTACCAGTAAGATTTTACCATTAGGCATGGCGGCTAATTCTGTAGGCTCATTAAGATTACTAGCTAATATTATTTTAACAAATCTATTTTCTTCAGGAGCTCTTTCTCTATATGCTTTAGCGTAATCTAGTTTTTCTGCCAATACAGATTTAAGACCTTCAATCATATGCTTTTGCATGGGCTCCTCTGTTTCAAATGTAGAATGCACATGGCCGAAATTGGTATAAAAGGCCTTTCCTCCATCATATTCATGATACCAAGCCATCGGGTGAAAATCACCCATTTTTCCTTGCTTGTAAGAATCTTCGTCTACGGTCACTAAAACGTTTAAAATATCTTTTTGAAAAGAACGGAAGTCGTAAAATTCGTCTTTTCTAGAAAACTTACTTGGAAGATGTTTTGTAGCTGGGTGAGTGTTATCAGTAACAGTCATTTCACCATTCTGTACATTGGAAACCTCACCACCCGGATGAGACATAAACCAGCCGCCTACAAGTTTATTATACCAAGGCCACTCGTATTCTGTATCTGCGGCAGCATGAATTCCCATAAAACCACCACCAGCCTGAATATATCTTTCAAAATCAGCTTGCTGTCTGTCGTCTAAAATATTTCCAGTGGTATTTAAGAAAACCACAGCATTGAAGTTTTTTAGATTTCCCTCGTTAATATCTACTGCATTTTCTGAAAAGGTAAAGTCAAGTTTTTCGGCGGTACTGATTTTTTTGAAAAAAGCTTGAGCAGGTTCAATAGAACTGTGCCTATATCCAGCGGTTTTTGAAAAAACAAGCACTTTGGGATTTTGTGCAAAACTGAGCGAAATCGTCATGAAGAAACATAACGATGACAAAAATATTTTTCTCATTTTAAGATCATAGGTAATGGTTGTCGAAATAATAACACAAAAATAAGGAATGAGACGGGATATGTGTGTTTACGACACTTTATTCCCATACCACGGTCTCTTTTTGATCGTACCATTCTTGAAATCGGGATTCGAATTTTTTCTCTATACTTATTCTTTTGATTTTAAAGGTCGGTGTAAGACAGTTGTTTGCTTCATCCCAAGGCTCTTTCAAAACAACTATCCGTTTAATCTTTTCGTATGATTTTAGTTTGGGATTTAGCTCTTCCAAGTTTTGAGCCAGTGCCTCGTTAACAGACTTTTTGTTAGCCTTTAAACCCATTTCTGATAAAATAACTAAAGCGATAGGTTGAGGCAGGAGTTCACCTACCACACACACCTGCTCGATGAGTTCATTATCTGCAAAGCCAAATTCTATTTGAGCAGGAGCCACATATTCCCCTTTGGAGGTTTTGTACATTTCTTTGACTCTCCCTGTTATTTTTAGAAAGTTGTCTTGATCCAATTCTCCTACATCTCCTGTATGAATCCAGCCTTCTGGGTCTATAGTTTTGGCGGTAATTTCAGGTTCTTTATAGTATGCGTTCATAATCCAAGCAGAACGCGTTAATATTTCTCCGTTTTCTGGGTCTATTTTTACTTCCATACCCGGAAATACTTTACCTACGGTTCCGTCTTTCATATGGTCAAGAGGCATCATACTTACGGCACCTAAATTCTCTGTCATACCATATACCTCTTGAATATGAATGTCCACTCTTCGAAACCATTTTATAAGGGATATGGGCATTGGTGCGGCCCCCGTTAATACAAATATGGCTTCCGATAAGCCCAAACCTTTCTTGATTTTCCTTTTGACCAAATCCTTAATGACCGGAATGTTGAGCAACAAATTGAGTCTCTTTTGAGGCATTTTAGCCAATATGCCCAACTGAAATTTGGTCCAAATTCTAGGCACCGCCAAAAAATGTGTAGGAGATGCATTTCTTAAATTTTCCGCAAAAGTGTCGAGATTCTCTGCAAAATATACTGTACCTCCAGAGTAGAGCCCTCCAGCCTCTACCACATTTCTTTCGGCAATATGAGAAAGAGGTAAATAAGAAAAGAAGCGGATGTTTTTATAGTTCAAATGGGTCAAATGACGTGTGTTATAAATGCCTTCGGCCATCGCTTTATATTTCAACATGACGCCTTTTGGATTGCCCGTTGTGCCTGAAGTATAAATAATGGTAAAAATGGAAGCTAAATCAGGATAGAAATTAACTTCTAGTCTGTCATTTTCTTTCAGAATTTGATTCCACTGTAGATGTTCTTTATCTGGATTGTATCCGGGGAAAGAGACACAAGTAAGCTCATCGGGAATACCAAGTTTCATTTCTGGCCAGCGATCCAGTTTTCCGACAAATAGAAGTTTACATTCGCTATGGATTAAAACTTGGTTTATCTGGTCTCCAAGAAGCGTTGGGTAAAACGGAACAGAAATGTTATCTGACATCATAATGGCCAAATCGGCCAAAATCCATTCTGCACAGTTTTTAGAAACTAAACCTATATTACTTTTAGGGGGTAGCTTTTGAGCTTTTAAGAAGTTGGCCATCCTTCTCACTTGATCGGCAGCCTGAGCCCATGTGATATCTCTGTAGGTGTCGCCAGTGGGTTGCCTAAGGTAAATTTCATTGGGTTTTTCTTTTTCCCAGTGGTATAAATAATCTAGAAAGGTCTTTTTATTTGAGATTTCCATAGCGGTAAATAGGTATTGATAGACTAAATATAAGGAATATTTGAAGAAGGCAGTTTGCCTATTTTTCTAGCATTTTTGAAAATTGGAAGCCTGCTGTTTTCATTTTGAAAATAAAGCCACCAATTTTACAGGATGCAGAACATGCCATTGGCCGAGAGGCTTCGCCCCAAAAACCTTGACGAATATATAGGTCAGGAACACATTCTCGGAAAAGGAAAACCCTTAAGGAAATCTTTAGAGGCTAATTTAGTGCCTTCTATGATTTTATGGGGCCCTCCTGGTGTGGGTAAAACTACACTTTCTTTAATGTTGGCAGAACTTACTAAAAGACAGTTTTATTCACTTTCTGCCATTAGTTCTGGTGTAAAAGATTTACGTGAGATTCTCAAAAAGCCTTCCGGCTTGTTTCCACCCATTTTGTTTATTGACGAGATTCATAGATTTAATAAGTCTCAGCAAGACACCCTTTTAGGTGCCGTAGAAAAGGGAAAAGTAACACTGATAGGAGCCACGACAGAGAATCCTTCTTTTGAAGTAAATTCAGCCTTACTTTCGAGGTGTCAGGTATATGTTTTAGAAGCCTTTGGTCAAAAGGAACTGAACGCTATATTGGAAAGGGCTCTTAAAGAAGATGCTCATTTAAGGGAGAAAAATATCAAAGTAGAGACTACGGACTCACTTTTTAGGATTTCTGGAGGCGATGGTAGAAAGCTACTGAATTTGCTAGAAATGGTGGTCAATTCTCAGTTTGGGAACACGGAAGTGCTTATCAATGATGTTTTGGTTGAGGAGGTCGTCCAGAAAAACATGGCTCGATATGATAAATCTGGCGAGCAGCATTACGACATCATTTCGGCTTTCATTAAATCTATGCGAGGTTCTGACCCAAACGCTGCTTTATACTGGTTGGCAAGGATGCTGGTAGCAGGGGAAGACCCCAACTTTATTGCCAGAAGAATGCTCATTTTAGCTTCGGAGGATATTGGCAATGCTAATCCTACAGCGGTTATTATGGCCAATACCTGTATGGATGCAGTGAAGAAAATCGGTTACCCAGAGGGCAGAATTATCCTTTCTCAAACAGTGGTTTATCTGGCTACATCTGCCAAGTCTAATGCTTCCTATATGGCTATAGATGCGGCTATGGCGTTGGCAGAACGAACCTCACACTTGCCTGTGCCTATTGACCTCAGAAATGCACCTACCAAGCTAATGAAAGAAATTGGTTATGGGAAATCTTATAAATATTCTCACAATTATGAAGGGAGTTTTGCTCAGCAGAATTTTATGCCGGATGACCTTAAAGGTCAAAAACTCTATGAACCAGGTAATAACCCACGAGAAAATGATATCAGACGTAACCTTCAAAAATGGTGGGACAAGTGGTATGGATACTAAAAAAGCCCATAGAAGGGGCTTTTTAGTCTATTTTAGGAAATGTTCTTATTTCGTAAGCGTAACTTTGAAATCAAGTCTTGCATAGTTTTTAATCGTCGCATCAATGATCAAACCTGTAATGAGGTCAAATGAACCTGACTGATCATTATAAGCATCCAAAAGGTCGTTTATATCTGAATTAAGAATTAGACTATTTGAGCTATCCTCTGTACGGAAATATAGGATTACTTCCTTTTTTAAAGAAGACTCCAGAAGTTTTAATTCTAACCTTCCGTTGTTGTAAACATAGGAATTAGACACTGTTCCTTTAGGGTTTAAACCAAGCTCACCAATTCCAAATTCCGCATTTGAAGCGTATGTTCCGTCTGCATTGAATTCTATGAATAGGTTATCTTTACTAAAATCAAAGGTGCTATTTGTGTTTTCGTTTGATTTGGTTTCAAAATTAGATTCTGCACTAGAAATATTCCATTTTCCGCTTATTTCTGCAGGTTTTACTTCTTCAGAATCGTCTTTGCTACAGGAGATAAAAAGTAGAGATGCCATAAAAAGCAAACCCAACTGTTTCAATACTTTATTCATGCTGTTAGATAATTTTAAATTTTTGTAAAAGTCCACGAAAATCGTGCCTCGTTTATTCTGTAACTAAAATCATAAAGGTTGCTTCTGAATATGTCGTTCATGTTATTTCCAGAGTTTCTTAAACTGGTAACATAGTTTACCGTATCCATCAGGAACGAAGGGCTATCCGTTGAGATATTAATCACCTCAAAGTTTAATTCGACGGTTGCATCATATTGTCGGTCATCAAATGTAAGTTTAATCATATCCTTATTTCCGGATTCAGAGAAGTCAAAGTTACCCAAAATAGGATTAGCACTTTCTAAGAGGATAATGTTCAAGCCTAAATCGGTATTTGTCGCAAACCTTCCATCCTTTAGAAATTCAAAGTAGAGTTCTTTTCCGGCGTAATCTTGTGTTTTGGCAAGGGCGGGAGCGGAGGACTCTTTTAGGTAGGCGTCAATTTTCTCTATCCTCCATCGGCCATATAAATCTTCAGGGATTTCGGGATCTTTTACTTGGCAAGAGCCTAATGCCATCAAAGCCATCGCGAAGGAAAATCCAAATAGAAAAGGTCTATTATATTTTTTCTTCAATGATGTACTCATTCTTGTTGATGTTTTGTTTCACAAATAGTTCACCAAGAAAACCAGCTAGAAAGAACTGCGTACCAATGATAATAGCCACTAAGGCTAGAAAGAATAGGGGATTATCTGTTACGTTTCTGTAAGGAAGTCCCTTCCACAGATAATAGAGTTTTTCAAAGATTAAGGAAAACGTAATAATAGAACCTAAAAGAAAGCCAAACACACCAAACGCCCCAAAAAAGTGCATGGGTCTGCGACCAAATTTATTGACAAAAGTAATGCTAATGAGATCTAAAAATCCATTAATAAACCTATCAATGCCAAATTTGGTGGTGCCATATTTTCTTGCTTGATGTTTAACTACTTGCTCTCCTATTTTTCCGAAACCGTTCCATTTGGCTATGACAGGAATATAACGGTGCATTTCACCATAGATTTTGATGTTTTTCACCACTCTGCGGTCATAAGCTTTTAGTCCACAGTTGAAATCGTTCAGCTTTACACCAGAGATTCTTCTGGCCGCCCAGTTAAATATTTTACTGGGTAAATTTTTAGAAAGAATAGGGTCATGGCGTTTCTTTTTCCAACCAGACACCAGGTCGTATTTCTCTTCCGTAATTTTCTTATAGAGCTCAGGTATTTCTTCAGGATTATCCTGCAAATCTGCATCCATGGTAATGATAACATCACCCGAAACAGCTTTAAAACCCGTGTCTAAAGCGGCGGTTTTGCCATAGTTTCTGGTAAATTTTATACCATGTACTTTATCATTTCTACTATTAAGCTCTTGAATAACCCGCCAAGAGTCATCGGTACTCCCATCGTCAATGAAGTAAATTTCATAAGAAAGACCAGCGTTTTGGAGCGTTCGGTCTATCCAATCATGAAGTTCAGGTAGAGACTCCTCTTCATTTAAAAGTGGAATCAGCACGCTGATTTGTGGGTTTGACATGTCGGGAAAGCATTTATTTGGTAAACAAATTTAAAAAATAATGTAGTAATCTTTCATCAACGCTTGAAAATCATTTGAATAGGTAACATTATTGTCATCTTTAATATGGATTTCTGCCAGATCTAAAGTGGCGGTTTTAAAGGAAAAAGTTACTACTTCCCGGAAGACCTTATGTCCCTTCTGATGTCTGATATGTAGCTTTTTAGAAGGCTTTAAATCCTGAGCCAGCATGAAGCTTTCCATTTGTCTCATCTCTAGAGAAGGTAATAACACTAGGACTTTACCTTCTGGCTTTAGTCTCTTAGAAATTTCCAAAGCTAAATCTTCTAAAAGTAATGTTTGTTGATGTTTTGCCAGGTTTTTTTGGGAATCAGGAGAGTTGAGTCCATTTTTATAGAATGGCGGATTGACAATGATGAGGTCATACATGCCACTTTCAAACTCTTTTATATCGGAGTGATAAATAGTTATTCTAGAATCAAATGGACTATTGACGAAATTTTCCTTTGCTTGTAAATAGGCACTTTCGTCGATTTCTACAGCATCAATCTTTAGTAAAGGAGATTTTTGAGCTAGCATGAGACTCAAAAGGCCGGTACCTGTGCCAATATCCAAGGCTGTTTTCTCTTCTTCATTAAGCATGACACTGGCTCCTAAAATGCAGCTATCTATGCATACCTTCATGCCACATTTGTCTTGCTCTACCGTAAACTGTTTAAATTTAAACATTACTTTCTTCCAAAGTCGGCGGGGTTTTCACCCCAGCTTTTGGTTTCCCATTTTAGGATTGGGTTTGTGTAAGTATTGGCTTGAAGCCATTCTTCTGCCCTGATGGTAAGTTCTTTAAGTTCTGCGTTATTTTTGGTCCACTCTATTTTGGTATTGGCCTTTTTCTTTTTTACCCAAGCCATGGCCGTTCTAGAATCTGAGTAAATAGGCATGTTGATGTCATGCTTTTTTAGTAAAGCCAAAGCATGAACTATTGCGAGAAATTCGCCAATATTATTGGTGCCGTCGCTATACGGTCCTTTTTTGAAAAGTAGTTTACCATTTCTGAAATCAAAGCCTTGGTACTCCATGTCGCCACTTCTGGTATTCCATGCAGCGTCCACCACGATACTTTCCTTAATTGGAGGTGCGGCATTGGGGTTAATAGCAGCCTTTTTTGAGCCTCCTCCTTTAGATACTACTTGGTAATAGTTTTTAGAAAATGCGTCTTGAGCTTCCTTTTCAGATTCAAAGGATTTGTATTTAGCTCCGGTAAAGCCATCTATTTGTTTTTTACAGGCATCCCATGAAGAAAAGATTCCGGCTTGCCTTCCTTCCCAAACTACATAGAATTTTTTCTTTTTTGCCATTTTAGGCCACTTCTTCGCTTGCTGTTGAAAATATTTGGTCAAATGATGACTGCAATGCCGCCTCGTTAATCTTCTTGACCGTGAAGTTTACATTGCCTGCGTATAGTTTTCTAATGCCTTCTGTTTTATCAATAAGCGACTGAACAAATGGATGTTTAGGAGCACCAATAGCCTGTCCAAACTCCTCAATGTTAGCTTTAAACATCAAAGTGATAGGTATTAAATAGTAATTGCCGTTTTCTGATGAGCAAATACAGGTAGGTTCCATTTCCTCAGAAGCTCCTAGTTCATTATATTTTTGCTGAGCAGAAATGTATTCGTCTTCATTTTCTCCGAAAACTATCGCTATTTTCTTCTTGCTCAAGGTTTTGGCGGCAGCCATACTCTTGTCAATTTCTGCGAGTAAGTTTCTGTATTTATGTGTTCTTTTTCCTTCTCTTATTCTTTGAACAATGGACTGCCGAATGAGGTAATTTATGGATTGGCTAATATTGATACCTATTTCTGCCATTTGTTTGAATATAAGGCTACTCGGAGACATTCCTGGAAGCGTGTTTGGATCATGGAAAATGACCTTATCGTCTTCAGTTAAGAATCCATCTATTCTACAAACCACATTTTGGGCCAAGTCTTCAAAGGCCTTTATACCTTGTGTTTCTATTTTATGAAGATTCTCAAAATGGGTGTCAATCGGAATTCGCTTTTTGGTAACAGAAGATTGATATTTCGACTTAAAGTCGAAGCTTTCAATATCTCCATAGATTTCTGTAGGAGGGAGAGCAAAAGTGTTGAAATCCTCATCTTGGATGATGCCCATAGAAAATTCTTTCCCCACTATAAATTCTTCTATTAAAACATAATCCTCCGAATTGGAAGAACTAAGAATGACCTCTTCATTGTCTTTAAGAAACTCGTTTAATGCTTTCATTAAATCTGATGGATGTGCTTTCTCTTCCCCATTAATAATGACTGGGAATCCTATTCCTTCTCCCAGATTAAGCATTTTCTCTAAAATATTCTTTTTCTGTCTGGTACTTAATTTTATCCAATCTTTCTGAGCTATGATGGTATCGAAAAAGCATTGGTTCATTTTTTTTGAGAAGTCTTCCATGCTTCTCTTCTTCACAATACCTACGCCAATAGATGAACCTTGGTGAGGAGCTTTAATCACTAAAGGGAAGCCTAATGTTTTAGTAAGCTCACTAAATAAGGCAGAACGGTCTGTAGTATCCCACTCTTTTTTGCTAATAACTCTGGTTTTCTTTTGCTGCCCATTTGATTTGGACAATAGTGCATTTTGATAGGGCTTATTGATACCTATGGCAGAACCCAAAATACTTGGGCCAACATAAGGGATACCATACCACTCAAACAAACCTTGTATGTTTCCGTCTTCTGCATAAGGGCCGTGCATGACAGGGAAAGCGATGTCTATTTTTTCGCAGAGTTTCTCCACTTTAATTTGCTTCCCTATTTTATAAATTAGTTTGTAAAGTTGGGTTTCATTTAAATCACCCAGAGACTCAATATATACTCTGAAGCCGTGATTAAGATTTTTTGAAGGATAAAAATCTTTAATGGCATCTGAATAAATATATTCTGGGTTTATTTCAATGAAATTTCCAATGCTGTCAACAAAAATGAGGATAGGCTCATAATGACTTTTGTCAAGGTGCTGAAAGGCTGTTCTACCACCTTTAAATGAAATTTCTCTTTCTCTGGAAGGCCCTCCGAAAAAAATGCCAACTTTTAGTTTAGTAGTCATTGGACGTAAAGTTTATAAAGGATACACGTTTGTTATGCAATTTAAATAAAAAAGCTACTTACCTCGGCAAGTAGCTTAAATAAAATGCTTTATAATTTCTTATCCTGCTGGAGTGAGGTTAAGGGCAACTACTTTTTTTATTTCTGGTACCGATTTTAAAATGGCTTCCTCAAGACCTGCCTTAAATGTCATGGTAGACATAGGACAAGTACCACAAGCTCCTAGAAGCTCTAGTTTTACAGTGCCATCTTCGGTAATTTCTACGACATTTACATTCCCGCCATCAGCCTCTAAATAAGGTCTAACAGAATCTAAAGCCTTCTCTACACGCTCTTTTAAAGAACTCATTTTCTGAAACTATTATTTGTACAAAAATACTTCACAAGTGAAGAATATCCTAATCTACATTCCACACTTTACGCCATCTGAACTCTTTCTGTAGCGGGCTTAGAAGCATTTCTAATAGCCAACTGCTGAGCCAGTGCTTCTGCTGCTTCTTTAAAAGCGGCAGCTCCTGGATTATTTTCATCCATCATTACGGGTCTTCCTTCATCTCCTCCTTCTCTAATACCTTGAACAATAGGTATTTTTCCTAATAAAGGTACACCAAACTTCTCTGCAAGATTTTTTCCGCCATCTTGTCCAAAAATGTAATACTTATTATCTGGCAACTCTAGTGGTGTAAAGTAGGCCATGTTTTCAATTACACCTAAAATAGGCACATTGATTTGTGGCTGCTGAAACATAGCCAAACCTTTGGTGGCATCTGCCAAAGCAACTTTCTGGGGAGTGGTAACCACTACCGCTCCAGTGACAGGCACCGTTTGTACCAAAGATAAGTGTATATCGCTGGTTCCTGGAGGAAGGTCAATCAACAAATAATCTAAATCACCCCAGTCTACATCTCCCAAAAATTGTCTTAGAGCTTGACTTGCCATTGGGCCACGCCAAACTACAGCGTTATCTTTAGGGGTTAAAAAGCCAATAGAGATCATCTTAATGCCATACTGATTCACAGGGTGAATCATGTTTTTGCCATCTTTTTGAGAAATAAGTGGCTGAATATCTTCTGCCCCAAACATCAGAGGGATAGAAGGTCCAAAAATGTCGGCATCTATAATTCCAACGGAAGCCCCCGAGTTTTTAAGGGCAATAGCCAAATTAGCCGTTACAGTAGATTTTCCTACTCCTCCCTTTCCTGAAGAAATGGCGATAATGTTTTTAACACCTGGCAGCTGCGGAGAACTATTTCTTATGGATGTAACCTCTGCGGTCATCGTGATTTCTACCTGTATATCTTCGCCCAAATCTTTATGAAGGGCATCCATACATCTCTGACGAATAACCTCTTTTAAAGGACAAGCCGGAGTAGTTAAAACAACCGTAAATTTTATATTGGAACCATTAACCTCAACATCTTTAATCATATTGAGGGTAACTAGATCTTTTTTAAGATCCGGTTCTTCGACATTGCTAAGAGCAGCTAAAACACTTTCTTGGTTAATCACAAATACTTTTTTTGTTTGAAAACGACCTAACTACCCAACAGACTTGTAGGGCGGAAAGTTTTGCAAAATTAGAAAATGTGGTAAGATTAAATAAGCTGAGCCTTCACTATTTCCATTTCTTGTTCTACATCGACAGAATGACTCAATTCTTCTAAGCGAATCATGAGCTTTTTCAAAAAGGTTTGGTGTGCCTCTGAGTCAGAGTGAAAGGGCTTGTGATTTAATTGACTTTGAACCTTACTCCAGTTGTCAATAAATTCATTGAGTTTTTGAGAAAAGGCGGTTTTCCTAAAGTGTTCAATGACATACTGCTGACCCGTGCTGTTGACATGAATCATGTCGTCCGCATAATATCTATAATCCCTAAGGTCGTCTAGAAGAATTTCGTAAGCAGGGAAATAATAGATATCCTTAAAGTCTTGTGTAAAATAATGGGATGCTAGCCTTAAAATACTTTTGCTGAGGTTGTTGCCTTGTAAGGTGTCTTTGGTATGTCTAACCGGACTAACCGTAAAAATGATTTTTATTTTTGGGTTAATGAGCTTTATTTTTTCATAAAACTGAGTGAATCTAATGCCAATTTCTTTATTGGTAAGCATTTCCTTATGGAAAAGACTAGACTCTTTTTTATGACAATTTGAAACAATGTAGGAGTTCTGTTTTAATCGATAAGCATAAGCTGTCCCTAGCGTAATAAACAGATAGTCAGTCTTTTTTAGAAAATTTCTTACTTTTTGGTGTAAGATGTTTAACTCATTCTCCAAATCACTTTTATTCTCATTAGAGAGCCTTGAATGGAAATCATAATGATACCAAAGACCCTCATTTTGAGTGAAATAATTTGTTCTTACTGGATATTGATTAATACTATGGGTGAGCAGCCTGAAAATGGAAACTGGATTAAACACAACACCGTAGGGATTGTGTAAACAATCTATTTTATTGTCAGATAAATAATTTCCAATATTGTCGGAAAAACATGACCCGATGGTCAATATCTTGGAATTCCGCTCAATTTTGAAAGGGAATTCCGAAAGTTCGATTTCGGTGCGAAAATTCATGTAAGACAAGTACTTTTAAGGGTTTGGCTAGGCTAATACCCTTAAAAGTAGCGAGTTTCTTTTGTTTACCCAAATATATAAACGCAAACTTAATGAGATTCCCTGTTTACGATACTACCAGATTTTCCAATCAAGAAATCCATGTCTGCACCTTCATGGGCTTGATTTACGGTGTCGATATATAATTTTATATAACCTCTGTTAAATCCTAAGTCAATAGGCTCCCATTTCTTCTTTCTTTCAGCTAGTTCCTCATCAGAAACATGAAGGTGAATGGTTTTGGCATGCACGTCACATTCTATAATGTCGCCATTTTCAACCAATGCTAAAGGGCTTCCTAAAGCTGATTCCGGAGAAGCATGAAGGAAAACTGTTCCAAAAGCTGTGCCGCTCATTCTCCCATCAGATATTCTTACCATATCGGTGATTCCTTTTTGAATGATTTTCTTCGGAAGAGTCATGTTTCCAACTTCTGGCATACCAGGATAACCTTTTGGTCCAACATTTTTCAAAACCATGATACAGGTTTCGTCAATATCTAAATCAGGGTTGTCTATTCTGGCATGGTAATCTTCTATGGTTTCAAAAACTACGGCCCTTCCTTTGTGCTTTAAAAGAGATGGTGTGGCGGCAGATACTTTTATAACTGCTCCCTCCGTACATAAATTCCCTTTTACCACGGTAATACCGCCTTCTTTAAGGATTGGGTCAGTAATGGGTCTGATCACGTCTGTATTCCAGTTTCTAGCTTTTTGAGAATTTTCTATAAGTGTTTTACCATTGACAGTAATGGCCTCCTCACTTAAATGATTTTCAAGTTCCTTTAGAATAACTTGAATTCCGCCTGCGTAATAGTAATCTTCCATGAGATACTTACCAGAAGGCATAAGATTAAGTAAAAATGGGATTTTAGAACCGTGTATATCAAAATCTTCTAGCGTAAGCTCAACCTCCATTCTTTTGGCAATGGCCAATAAATGCAGCACAAAATTGGTGGAACCACCTACTGCGGAGTTTACTTTAATAGCATTTAAAAAGGCAGGTCTCGTTAGAATTTTTGAAATAGTCAATTCTTCTTTCACCATTTCCACAGCTCTAATACCGGTCATATGAGCCATCATTTTCTTTCTTGAGTCGGCTGCAGGGATAGAAGAAACACCTGGTAGAGTTAAGCCTAAGGCTTCCACCATAGTGGCCATCGTAGATGCCGTTCCCATAGTGTTACAGTGCCCAATACTTCTGCTCATACAGGCTTCAGCTTCCTCCATTTCATCTAAGGTCATTTTGCCAGCTTTAACATCGGCGTCAAATTTCCACACATCCGTTCCAGAGCCTAAGTCTTTGCCTCGAAATTTTCCATTAAGCATGGGTCCTCCAGAAAGAACTATGGAAGGTATGTCTACACTGGCTGCACCCATAACCAAAGAGGGGGTGGTCTTATCACAACCTGTTAAAAGAACCACAGCATCAAAAGGGTTTGCTCTGATACTTTCTTCCACAGTCATGGAAGCTAAGT
Organism: Arcticibacterium sp.; assembly: GCF_055134445.1. Taxonomy (NCBI): domain Bacteria; kingdom Pseudomonadati; phylum Bacteroidota; class Cytophagia; order Cytophagales; family Leadbetterellaceae; genus Arcticibacterium; species Arcticibacterium sp. The sequence goes on along the minus strand of NZ_JBSRVI010000062.1, from coordinate 100,165 downwards.
TTCTGTAAAGCATGGCCGTTGGCCTCATAATGGTTTCTCCCAAAGACATTACGGGGAACTCTAGTGGGAATCCGCCGGCTTCATAGACCCCGTTTTTGACAAATTGAGCTAATTCTCTAAAATGACCATTGCAAGGAGTGGCCTCCGACCAAGTATTGCAAATTCCTATAACAGGTTTTCCTTTAAACTGATGTGCGGGGTACCCTTGATTTTTTATCCAACTGCGATATATGAAACCATCTTTGCCTTCTTTACCGAACCATTCTTGACTTCTTAATTTGCTTTTTTTATCTACAGGCATATATTATTATCTGTTAGGGTTGAATTTATTGATTCCAATTAACTGCAAATACCTCTTTTTTTTGTTTTTTTGCAATCTAATACTTGAATTTGAATACCAAAAAAGCACAGAGAAGATGACATTGTTCCAAAAATTTGATGAAAGCATAACGGATGAATTGATAGAAAGCTTGAAAAATTTGGGGGAGAGAAATTTAGGCGATACTAAAGGGGCAATTTATGCTATTTTCTATACTCTTTTAGCTGGCCTTATTAGGCGAGCAAATAGCGACATGAGCACGAGCATGTTGGTAAACCAAATTAAAAAAATACATGAAAAGGACTTGGCGGGTTTTGACCTCAAAAAGGGTTTTGACTCGACTAAAAGTTTAGCAGGTTTTATTGAAGTAGGAGAAAGGAATATGAGTCAAATATTTCCTTCTTTCAAAAGTCAGCTGCTTAATCTAGTCACTGCTCATAGTGGAACTAGCAAACAAGAAACAACCAAATATGCTTCTTTTATTAATGCCTTGATGATTAGCTTTTTAGCTGAAAAGTTAGACGAAGGTACTAGTAAAGAAGACCTTATGAATTATCTGAAAGAGCATAGAGACCCGCTATTTGCCAAAGCTCCAGAAAATTTGGTGGAAAAGATGATACCTGCTCTTGGCATGCATGATTTGAGAAATATGAAAATGCATTTTGCTAAGAAAAAAGAGCAGCAGGAAGCATTGGAAGAAGCAGGAATTGTTATAAGCGAATCTTCTTATAATGAGGAGGTTAGTTATGATGAAGAGGAAAGCTTTTTTTCTAAAAAAACGATTCTAATTATTGGAGTGCTAATTTTAGTAGGTGTGTTAGGATATCTGCTGTATGACTCACGAGAAGAAATATTTGGTTCAGATGTACCAAACGAGTCTTCTGTAATAGAGTTAAATGACGAGCTTGCAATTAGTCCGGATAGCTTAAGCAATTCAGCTGATACGGTAATAGTAGGAGACCCAGGGTGGTTAGCCATTAAAGAGCTGGTTGGCGGTGGTTTGCTTCCTCAAAATAATGAAGTCAAAGTGGAATCATTTAGTTTTGCAGAGGGTTCTGTGGACTTTTTGGATAGCTCAAATCCCATTATAGATAGTTTAGCAAATCTGTTCAAAAGCAATCCTAGATTTCAAATTCAAATCAAGGGTGGGGATTCGAAAGGAAATTCTCAAACGGGAATAAAAAGAGCCTTTCATCTTAAGAAATTATTGCAACAAAAGGGGATAAATCCAATCAAAATTGATGCGATTTCGGATGCCGAGAAGCTCGATTTTTTAAAGCTTCGAATCGTTACTAAATAGATGAGAATTGATATTAATGAGCCTTTAATGGTGACGAATATCAATAGACTATAAGTTATTTTGTATTTTTAAAAGTGCCTGTTTGTGTATTGCAAGCAGGCATTTCTTTGTTTTATCCCGCATTTTCAAACTTGGCTTTTTTCGAATTCATTTGGTAGCATGTTTTTTTTGCTTTCGTGCTGCCATGAAAATGACAATATTTGAATCGACACTTAACCGATATGCTAAATATTAAATGGCATATATTGATACGGCAGATTCTCAAGACCATAGAGCAGTTCATCTGCATTTTAGGATAGAATATTTTTCCGGCAGCCTATTAGGCGTGAGTGTGGTTTATGATGCCTTAATGGTGGTAACGCTAGGTAAAGTGGATTATGGTACCTATTAGGATTAGTTAGTCGGTCATAAGTACGGATATTGATTCAGGAGAGTGATAGGTTAGCACAGCGGTTGTTATAATCACCAATACCTAAATGACATACTGAAGCAAGGCCACAACCACGATAACATAACTGACCCAAATTGCAAGTTATAGCTGTCAAGTGGATGTTTGTAAAGCATGGAGGTGATAAGAGCTTTAAGGTACGGTTATGCCTCGCTATGGATGTACTATAGATTAATGTACCAGAGACATCTTTTCACGGTCACGAGCCTACAGTTTCTATTCCAGTACAACTTAAGAATATCAAAAGTTTAAAGTAAAGAATCTATATTAGGGACGAAATACAAGTTTGAACTCGCAGCTTTGCTAGAAGCCTGTGTATTCAATTTGTATAAAAAGGCTCCTTTCTTAGAAAATCCTTTTTGTTTCTCATCTAACTTCGTTAGCCATCCACTGGATAGAATTTTTCTACTGAAATTTCTTTTATCAAAAGCAGAATCAAATATAGCCTCATATAAAGTCAAAAGCTGCGGCAACGTAAATTTCTCGGGAAGTAATTCAAATCCTAAAGGATGAAATGCAGCCTTATTTCTTAGTCTTTGAATAGCGTTTTCTACCATTAGACCATGGTCAAAAAGTAATTCGGGCAGTTCATCAAAATCAAACCATTGTGCCTGATGATCTTTAGAATCGAAGCGTTCGTAGTCATCCACATTTATGAGGGCAAAGTAGGTAACCGAAACCGTTCTTTCTACAGGGTCTCTATCTGGTAAACCAAAAGTGCTTACTTGCTCTAGATAGATGTTTTTTAATCCTGTCAGATCCTCTAAAATTCTAGAAGCGGCTTTATCTAAACCTTCGTTAGGTTTAAGCCAGCCTCCCATAAGTGACCATATGTTTTTACTGTCTTCAATTCCTCTTTTTACTAATAACAACTTGAGTTTAGAGCCGTCGAAACCAAAAATTATGGAATCTAGTGCTACCAAACATTTAGTTTGTTCGCTGTATTGTTCTAACATATGAAAGGAGGTGGGCAGTCTTTTTTTTAATATTTTGCTTTAAACTTAAGACTTCAAAATTGGAATTGCTTATTATTACCGAAATTATTTAAGTTAGCATTTGACAAAAGTACTTGAGGTACGGAATCTAAATTTCAGTATCGAAGACAAAACCATCGTAAGGAATGTAACTATTTCCTTAGAAAAGCATAGAATTTTGGCTCTTTTGGGCCAAAGCGGTTCTGGGAAATCTACTATTTTAAAATTAATTGCAGGTTTACTTGAACCAGATTCAGGGTCACTTAGCATTGGTGCCGAGAGGATAGTACCGCCATCAGAAAAACTCATTGCGGGACATCCTAAGATCAAAATAGTTCGCCAAGATAATCCACTCTTTCCTAATATTTCTTTAAGAGAAAATATAGAATACGAACTCCGATTTTTTAATGATGAGTATAAAAATCAAAGGGTAGAAAAGCTCCTAAAAGTTACCGGACTAAAAAAAGCTGAGCATCAACTGCCGAGACATTCTTCTGAAGGCGAGCAGCAACGAACCGCCATCGCTAGAGCACTGGCAGATGAGCCTTCTTTATTGTTGCTAGATGAACCCTTTAGTAACTTGGATTATAGAAATAAGAGTACACTAAAAGAAGAGGTTAAGCAGCTCGTAGCGGAAGAAGATATGGCTTGTATTTTTGTTACTCACGACATTTCCGACGTTTTTGGAACGGCTGACGAATTGGCTATTCTAAAAAAAGGAAAAATTACACAGCAGACGAAGCCATTAGTGGTTTATAACAAGCCAAAGTCAGTTTATGAGGCGTCTATCACGGGAGATTTCACTTTATTTTCCCAAGACGAGGCTTCGCAATTATTTAAAATTGACGCTAAAAAGAGAAGGATATTAATCAGGCCAGAGGCGATTGAAATTGTTGCGGAGGGGGCGTTTGAAGGGAGGGTTAAAACGGTTATAGATCGCGGTATTTTTAAAGAAATTATAATTGACATAGAATCTAGGATTCTTAAAGCCTTTTCAATGCAGAACTTTCAAATTGGTGACTTAATACGATTTAACATTCTTAAGTACGGCGAAGTGAATTAACTACTCCGCCAATATCATTATTTCATCAATATTTCTTCCGAAGCCGTCGTAATCCAGTCCGAAACCAATGACAAATTTGTTTTCAACTTCAAAACCGACATAGTCAATTTTTAGGTCAAATTGGGTCGCCTCTTTCTTATGAAGAAGTGTTAAAATTGTAACAGATGCAGGATTTTGCTTGTAAAAAGAAGGGAGAATTTCTGTCATTGTTTTCCCTGTATCAATAATATCTTCAACAATCACGACATGCCTGCCTTCAATGTTTTCACTCAAACCAATAAGTTCTTTCACATGGCCAGTAGAGTTCATCTCTTCATAAGATTGAACTTTTACGAAGCTAACCTGACAGGGCATTTTAATTTCTTTGAAAAGTTCAGAAAGAAACATGAATGACCCGTTTAAAACTCCCACAAAAATCGGATTTTTGTCGGCGTAATCATGCTCTAAACGCTTGGCTAATTCTTTGATTTTGTTTTGTAAAACATCTTTTGGAATTAAAGGTACAAACTGCCTGTCTTTTATCGTTCTCATTAGAATGAATTGATATATGAAGCCAAGAAAGGAAAAAAATACTTATTTCTCGCTTATAACCGCATATTTGAAATAGATTCGTTGAGTCAAATTTTATGAAGATTTTTTTAAAACTGCTTGTTCTATTAACCATCATTAGTTTTGATGGTTACAGTCAGCTTTTCGATATTTTTGAGAAAGAGAAGGAAAAGCCTGCAAAACTTCTTACCGATAGAGGTATTCAAATTGAGACCACGGCGGCCATAGATAACATGTATAACTTTAATTTCTATGAGTCTGAAAGGGAATTTAAATGGCTTTTGGTGAAATACCCACACCATCCTATTGGACATTTTCTGCTAGGATTAAATTATTGGTGGAGGATAGTCCCAGATACAGGTATAAAAAAATACGATGACGTTATTCATAATTATATGGATAAGAGCATCGACCTGGCAGACGACCTTTTAGATGATGATAAAAACAATAAAGAGGCCGCTTTCTTCATGGCGGCTTCATACGCTTTTAAAGGTAGGATATATGCCGAAAGAGAAAATTGGCTCAAAGCAGCGTGGGCTGGAAAACAGTCTTTAAAATATTTGGAGCTCAGTAGGGGAGATGATAATATTAACCCCGAATTAATTTTTGGAGATGGACTTTATAATTTTTATTCTAAGTGGATTAATGAGAATTATAAATCTTTAAAACCCCTTTTGACTTTTTTCAGAAAAGGGGATAAGAATTTGGGTATTGCTCAGCTTGAAAATGTGAGTTCAAATGCCTTCTATACCAGAATGGAGGCTAGGTATTTCTTGGTTCAAATTTATGCTATGGAAAACCAGCACAATAAAGCCAGGCAGATGTCAAACATGATGCACGCTTTATACCCAAATAATTCCTTTTTTCACAGATATGCGGCAAGAAGTAGTTTTGTCTTAGGTAGAATGAATGAGGCAGAAGTGTTTGCCAAAGAATTACTAGACAATATAGCTGCGGAAAAATATGGTTATGGGGCTAATGAAGGCAGATATGCCGCATATATTTTAGGCTATATCAATCATAACTATAATAAAGATATAGGTACGGCTAAGTTTTATTATCAAAAATGTACCGAGTTTGCAGAAAGTAATGACTCCGAAGAGTCTGGTTATTATTTAGGATCGCAGTTGGCTTTGGGTGATTTTGCCATGGATGAAGGTGATTTTTTAACAGCGGCTAGAAAGTATAAATTAATTATAGATGCAAAACAGAAAAAATCCGCTTCATACAATACTGCAAGAGAGCGGATTAAGACTTTGAAAAAGAAAATTACTGAAGCCAAAAAGAAAAAAAGAAAGGGCTAAGGAATTGGCAATACCTTGCTATTCTTAATGGTTTGCAGAATAACCATGGTTTGAGTACTTGAAACCACTTCAATGTCATTTATGGTGTCCATTATAAGTGCTTGATAGTTACTAATATCCTGTGCAATAACTTTTAAAAGGAAATCGCAAGAACCCGTAACGTGATGACACTCAATGATTTCGGGAACGCTGTTGATTTTGGCAACAAAGGAATCTATAATTGTTTTTTGATGACCTTTAAGGGTTACTTGGACAAATGTAAGTACACCTAAGCCTACTTTTTCCCTGCTAATTTGTGCATGATAACTTTCTATAATTCCTGACTGCTCTAATTTCTTTACTCGCTCTAAAGTAGGAGCTGGCGAAAGACCAACATCTTTAGAAAGCTGTGCATTAGTTATTTTTCCGTTTGTTTGAAGAATCTCTAATAGTTTGTGATCTATTACGTCTAATTTTCCTGTTGCCATGGTGAAGTATTTATTCAGAATTTAATTTGGCATAAAGGTACAATAACTAAACAATGATTTTATATATTATATTAACTAAAATTAATATTCTTAAAAGGAGAGGCCTTTTAATTAAGAAAACACAAGAAAATTAGAGTAATTCTGTGTTAGGATTCCAGAAATGTCTATCGAAATCTTGAATTTTATCGTTTTCAATTTTCAAACCTTCGGCTTCTAATTTTTGTTGCATTGTGGTGGGCGTATCAAAAGCATTTTTCCCTGAAAGAAGACCGATTCTGTTGACCACCCGATGGGCAGGAACATCGGGTCGGTGATGAATAGCATTCATGGCCCATCCCACAATTCTTGCTCCACCTTTTGAACCTAAGTATGCTGCTATTACACCATAAGAAGATACCTTTCCTTTTGGAATGAGTTTTACAACGTCATAAATTTCTTCAAATTTATTCTCCTTCAATTTCCTTGGTGAGCTTTTGATACCATTCTTCGCCATAGGCCCTTTCTAATGGCTCTTTTAAGAACTTATAAACAGGTACACCTAATTTTTCTCCCAACTCACAGGCATCGCTGCAAATGCTCCATTGGTCGTAGTTTAAGGCGTGATAGCTTTCGTATTTTGTAATCCTGATAGGGTAGAGGTGACAGGAGATGGGCTTTTTAAAATCAATGGCATTGTCGTTATAAGCCTCTTCAATGCCACACTTTAAAGTACCTTTCTTATCATAAATGGCATATGCACATTCTTTGTCATCTACAGTGGTAGTACTGAAATCACCGTCTTCATCTTGTATGTAAATTCCTTGCTCTTCAATGGCCTGAATACCCTCTAAGGATAAATAAGGTTTTATTTTTTCATACAACTCTATAAGAACGGGTAGCTCAGACTCCTCTAAGGGTGCTCCCAAATCTCCTTCTACACAGCATGCTCCTTTGCATTTGTCGAGGTTACAAATAAACTGCTTCTCCTTTATATCATCACTGATACAGGTGTCATCTATTACTATCATGCCGTAAAATTACCAATACCATATTTCAAAATAGAACTAATGCTAAGAAGAAATTTATATTATCTAATTCTAAGGACTTGACCCACACTAATGGTATTGTCAGAGAGGTTATTCATAGACTTTAAATTGCCCAGTGTAATGTCATATCTTTTGCTAATGCTATATAAGGTTTCTCCCTTACTAACAGTATGTGTGCTAGCACTCTGAGAGTTATTGGAGGTACTATTAGTGCCGTCTTGAGAAACTATGAGTTGTTCTCCAATAGATATTTCAGTTCCAGATAAATTATTCCATTTCTGAATATTAACCACCGTTGTGTTGTATTGCTTGGAAAGTGAATATAATGTTTCTCCTCGTTGTACTGTATGATAGGAAAGCTCTTGGTTAGGTCTTTTAGAACTCGTAATTACCGTAGTAGGCCTTGTTTCTGTTCCTCTTCCTGCCTCGCTTACAATTAATTGTTGACCGTATTGGAGTATGTCGCTTGTAGACATTCCGTTCAGGTTCCGTAATTGGCCTACACTCAGATTGTATTTCTTTGATATTGAAAAAAGCGTTTCTCCCTGTGTAACATAGTGCATCTTACTGGCAGGATTTAAGGAGTAACTAGTGGATGCTCTTACAGGTTCTGAGGGTTCTATGTTAGGTTTAGAAATAACGGTTACGGGTTTGGATTCTACCTTTTCAGGTCTGGCTGGCTCACGTTCCACTCTTTTTACCACAACTGGCTTGTCGTCAATTTCTTCCTCTTGTACTTGTGTACTTAATTTTATGACATCTGTGTTCGTACGGCTGTTGGTGGTATTGGTTTCCGCTTCGGATAACACCACATCGTCTCTTTTATATCTTGTTTGTACTGGAAGAGAAGGAAGTTCTTCGTTAATTACTTCTTGAATAATCTCAACGGGCTGATTCTTAGGTCTCTTTTTCTGTAACCATACTACACGGCCAGGTTGGAGATCTTCTGGGCTTTTTAACCTGTTATATTTTAAAAGGTTCTTTAGTCTGATGCCGTACATTTGAGAAATCTCCCAAAAAGTTTGCGATTTACTGACTGTATGGAATTGTGTAGGCCCTTTTTTTGACTTTTGTTCTAAGTAATAAACTTGACCAGTTTTAACCAGGTGTTTGTCGTCAAGGTCATTAAATTTTAAGAAGTAACTTAATACAATATCGCCCTTTTTGGCTAGTTGGGAGGCTTCATCGCCTGGCTCTGCCAATATCCCCTTTTTCTCGTTGATTTCATATAGAATAGGGTCGTTATCGGAGGTGGTAACCAATGTTTTTCTTACCAAAATAGGATATCCCTTGTCCGTAGTGGTTAACTCTCTTCTTTTCTGAATTTGTGCTAATATTTCCTGTTCCCTAGATGCATTAATGGGTATAAGTACCGTATAATCTTTAGTAGTAGGAATGGATGCCGAATATAGCCAAGCATTGTACTCCCTTAGTTCGCTTAGATCTACCGTAAGCTCTACCGCGATTTCGGCTAAAGATTTACCCCGGGTTGGGTATTCAATTAGTTTTTTAGGAGATTTTTTTAATCTATTAAGGCGGTGTTCAAAAGCTATTCTATGAGCCAATGCTTTTAAAAGGTAATCTGGCGTGCTGTCATCAAAATCAATTTCACTGGCATAGGACCAGCTGGCAGGGATATCTTTAGTGGCTCCAGTGGGTCCTTGATTGTAGGCATAAATACATGAAACCCAGTTCTTAAAGATAATATTGTTCTTTCTGAAGTAACTTGCCGCAGCTTTTGTACTGGCAAAAATGTATTTCCGTTCGTCTATATTATTATCTATGGTAAGACCCAGTTCTCTTCCAGTGGCTTCCTTAAATTGCCAAAAACCTACAGCTGCCGATGAAGAAAGAGCATCTGGTTTTAAAGCACTTTCCTGAACCGCCAAATATTTAAGATCGTCGGGTACATTTTCTTTCTCAAGTATGGCTTCTATATAAGGGAAATACCACTGCATGAGCTGCAGTTTACCTTCTAAATAGGAGTTTTGAGGTGTTAATAAACCGACAACGTAATTGTTCACCCTTTTTTGAGTGGCAATGTCAAGGTTTACGATGACGTTCGCAAACTCAATTCTTTTAGGCGTTTCGGGCATGCTGTAATCTGTCTGGGCCGAAATACCAATTGAGATAAATAATAGAATTAGAAATAAAATATTTTTCATGTTAGGAAATTTTTCTTGCCACCAATAAACCATCACGGATAGGTAGCAGCACTTTTTGTATTCTTTTATCTTGCTTAAGCTTCAAATTAAATTTTCTTAGGGCTTTTGTGGTAAGGTCGCGAGATTGATCGTCAAACACCTTGCCGTCCCAGAGAACATTATCGGAAATGATTAAACCATTTTTTTTAACTTTATCTATAACTGCTTCAAAATAGTTTTCGTAATCTCTCTTATTTGCATCAATAAAAACCATGTCGAACTCCTCTTTAAGGGTAGGTATTATTTCAAGAGCGTTACCAGAAACAAATTCAATTTGGTCCTTAAAACCTGAAATTTCAATATTTGAGTTAATGCGGTCCTCCAATTCCTCATTGACATCAATACTGATTACTTTTCCATTTTCATTTAATCCTTCTGCCAGACAAATGGCTGAATATCCTGTATAGGTTCCTATCTCAAGAATTCTATCTGGACGAACTAAATGCGAAAGCATAGATAATAATCTTCCTTGAAAATGCCCTGACAGCATTCTGGGTTGCAGAACGTTGGCATTGGTATCTCTCCTGATTTCTTGTAAAATAGGAGGTTCAGAATCACTTATTGATGTACAATAAGCTTCCGCTTCAGAATTGATTATTAGCATAGCACTTTAACTTGGAGCAAATTAACCCCAAAAAAAGGAGTTATGCAAGTTATTAATAATATTATATTTTCAGAATATATTGAAAATAGTATTCCTTAAAATAGGGCTTGCATAAGCGAGCCCTATTTTAGTTTATTTTAGTGTTCTTTTGATTTCTCTTGTTTCAAAAGATTCTATGATATCACCAATCTGTAGGTCATTGAATTTAGTGATTTTAATACCACATTCGTAACCTTTTTTAACTTCTGACACGTCGTCTTTGAAACGTTTCAGCTGGTCAATCGAGCCTTCATGTAATACGATACCATCTCTAATAATTCTAACATTGTTGGCACGTTTGACGTAACCATCTGTTACAAAACTACCCGCGATAGTACCAACTTTAGAGATTTTGAATACTTCTCTAACTTCAATGTTACCTGTGATAAACTCTTCTTCAGTAGGAGCTAATAGCCCTTCCATCGCATCTTTTATTTCATCAATTGCTTGATAAATAACAGAGTAAAGTCTTATCTCGATTTCTTCTGTGTCTGCTATTCTACGGGCATTAGAAGATGGCCTTACTTGGAAACCAAGGATAATGGCATCTGCAGCACTCGCTAACAATACGTCGGATTCAGAAATTTGTCCTACACCTTTGTGAATGATTTTTACTTGAACCTCATCAGTAGAAAGTTTAAGTAAGGAATCGGAAAGTGCTTCCACAGAACCGTCCACATCACCTTTTACAATGACGTTTAACTCTTTGAAAGTACCGATGGCTTTTCTTCTACCAATTTCATCCAGCGTAATATGTCTTTTGGCTCTGATACTCTGCTCTCTAATTATTTGCTCACGTTTGTTTGCAATTTCACGAGCTTCTCTATCCGTTTCCATGACATTAAACTTGTCGCCGGCTTGTGGAGCTCCTGGTAAACCAAGTATCTGAACTGGTGTCGATGGACCTGCTACCTTAATCCTTCCACCTAGGTCGTCAATCATCGCTCTTACACGACCAAAGTACTGACCTGCAAGAATAATATCACCAACTTTCAAACTTCCTGCTTCTACCAAGATAGTAGCTACATAACCTCTACCCTTATCAAGTGTGGCTTCAATAACGGTTCCATTGGCATTTCTGTTTGGATTGGCTTTTAGTTCTAATAATTCAGATTCTAAAAGGACTTTGTCCATCAGTTCTTCTATACCTTGACCAGTTTTAGCAGAAATTTCTTGCTCCTGATATTTACCGCCCCAAGATTCTAAAAGGATATTTTGTTTAGAAAGATCCTGTCTGATTTTATCTGGATTAGCACCTGGCTTGTCAATCTTATTCAAAGCGAATACAATTGGAACACCAGCATTTTGTGCGTGATTAATAGCTTCACGTGTTTGTGGCATCACAGAATCATCAGCAGAAATCACGATGATAACAATATCCGTAACTTTCGCACCCCTTGCACGCATGGCTGTAAAGGCCTCGTGACCAGGAGTATCTAAGAAAGTAAGTGATTTACCCTTATTATCTCCAGTTTGAATTTCTACGTTATAGGCTCCAATATGCTGTGTAATTCCACCTGCCTCACCAGTAGCCACTTTTGTGGTACGGATATAATCTAGCAAAGAAGTTTTACCATGATCTACGTGACCCATTATGGTTACGATTGGTGCACGAGGTTTTAAATCCTCGGCTGCATCTTCTACTTCAAGATTCTCAGCATGAATCTCTTCTTCCGCCGAAATGAATTCAACTTCAAAGTCATATTCTAAGGCAATCATCTGAATAGATTCTGCATCTAAACGCTGGTTAATGGAAACAAACATGCCCATTTCCATACACGTACCTATCACCTCATTAACAGAAACATCCATTAAAGAAGCTAATTCAGAAGCAGAAATGAATTCTGTTACCTTCAGATAGGTGCTTTCGTGTTGCTCGATAGCTTCATCTAGTTCAGCCCTTTCAGCTCTAGTTTTACGTCTTTCTCTTCTTTGCTTAGCACCGAAGTCTTGCCCGCCCCTAGACTGCATTTTTGCCAAAGTCTGCTTAATGCTGTCTTTAACATCAACTTCTTTGACTACTTCTTTACGTCCTCCACCAGTTTTTTTCCTGCCGGTCGTCGTATTAGTATTGCGATTAGCAGGTCCTCTTTTATCTTGAGTAGAACCGGTGGCAGGAGTACCCGGCTTTTTATCTCCGGCTTGGCCTTCACTTTCTTTTTTCTTAAAGAACTGCTGATCCGTAATACCCGTAAGCTTACCCATTCGGCTAACATGCTTACGTTTTCTTTTCTTACGGTCAACACTGGATTCCGGTTTTTTCTCAACTGGAAGTTCAATTTTACCTAGGACTTTAAGCCCAGCTAATTTATCTCCTTTTGCCTTTATGACATTATCTACAGGAGTTTCTTCTTTTGGTTTTTCCACCACTACTTCAGCTTCCTGAACTTTAGTAACTTCTTTTGTTTCTTCTATTTTTTTCGAAGCTTCCGGCTCTTTCTCCTTAGGAACTTCCTGAGTTGGAGTCTCTTTAACAACTTCTTTTTCTTCCACAGCGGCTTTTTTAACCTCTGGTTCAACCTTTACTTCAGCGATAGGCTCAGGTGTTGGCTCAGGAACTTCTGGGGCCTTAACTTCAACTACTGGCTCTGGAGCTTTAACTTCAACCTTAGGTTCTGGTTCAGGTTGAGGTGTGGGCTCAGGAGTAGGTTCTGGTACAGGCTCCGGTGTAGGAGCTGGTGCTGGAACCTCTTCAGCCACGGGTGGTGTTGGAGTTTCCGTTTTTGGTTTAGATTTAGCGTTTAAATCTATTTTTCCAAGAACTTTAGGTCCATCTAATTTCGATTCGATCTTGATTTTCTCAATCTCTGGCTTTTCAGTAGCTACAGGCTCTTCTCTAAAATAAAGTATTTCAGAATCCTGATTTACAGGCTTAGTATCTTCTGCTTTTGGCTTATTATCACCAATTAAGGCCGTAGAATCATACTTGTCTTGTAAAATAAGTAATAATTCTGTGCTTAACTTGGCGTTTGGGTTAGTTCCTACGTTGTGACCTTCTGAGGCAAGTGCTTCCACCACATGAGATAAACTCACGTTTAAGTTCCTTGCCACTTGGCTCAATCGCATCACTTTATTTTCTGCCATAAATCTGGTTATCGCTTTTTTTTGTTTTAGAAGATAGATTCTGAGGGGTAAAGATACAGCCTTTTTATTCGAATTCGCTTGCCAAAATAGCTAATACCTCTACAACAGTACTTTCTTCAAGTTCGGTTCTTCTTACCAATTCTTCTTTACTTAGAGCCAATACTGATTTTGCAGTATCCAAACCGATGCCATGAAGCTCTTTTAGTACCCAAGAGTCAATTTCATCGGAAAACTCCGTTAAATCCACATCTTCCTCGATGAAGTCTTGCTCCACATCTCGGAATACATCTAGCTCCATTCCTATAAGGCGGCTAGCTAATTTGATATTCAAACCCCCTCTACCAATTGCCAAGGATACCTGATCCGGCTTAAGGAATACGGAAGCTCTTTCTCCATTCTCGTCTATCTGTACAGAACTAATTTTCGCTGGACTTAAAGCTCTTGAAATAAACAAGTGCGTATTATCAGTCCACTGAATTACATCAATATTCTCGTTTTCAAGTTCACGTACTATACTGTGAATTCTACTCCCTTTCATACCAACGCATGCTCCTACTGGGTCTATTCTGTCGTCAAAAGACTCTACAGCCACTTTGGCTCTATCGCCGGGCTCTCTAACAATTTTCTTGATTGAGATCAATCCATCAAGAATTTCTGGTATCTCTTGCTCAAAAAGTCTTTCTAAGAAGACCGGCGAGGTTCTAGATAATAGCACCCTAGGGTTACCATTATTTAATTCCGCTTTGTGTACTACAGCCCTAATACTATTTCCCTTACGGAATCGGTCTTTAGGGATTTGTTCGAATTTAGGAAGGGAAAGCTCATTGCCATCTAAATCTTGACAAATGACCTCACGACCTAATATTTGATAAACTTCCACAGTTACCAGTTCTCCTACTTGATCTTTATAAAGATCATAAAGCATTTCTTTTTCTAAATCCTTTATTTTCTGGATAAGTGTTTGACGAGCAGTCTGTACGACCCTTCTTCCAAAGTCAATTAACTTAACTTCTTCAGCGACTTCTTCTCCAATTTCAAAATCGGGTTCAATTTTTCTAGCTTCTGATAACGGAATTTTATCCGTATCCCAAATATCTTCAGAGTTGTCGTCAACAATTTCACGCGTACGCCACATTTCTAAATCGCCAGTTTCGGCATTAAGAATGATATCAAAGTTGTGGTCGTCCTCATATTTCTTACGAATCATTGTACGTAAAACGTCCTCCAAGACCGCAATCATGGTAGGTCTGTCAATATTTTTTTCACGAGCAAACTCCGAAAACGACGCTACTAAATCTCCACTATCCATTAGAAAAGGTTTAAATTTTAGTTAAAAGAAACTTGTACACGGGCTTCTTTAATATTTTCAAATGCCAGAATAACTGTTTCTGGCTGTTTTTTTTCTTTCTTCTTTTTTTCTGGCAACACTGAAACTTCTTGCTCGCTGTAAGTTAGCAATTCTCCTTTTATTTCTGTGCCATCCGTTAATGTGAATTTTAAGGTCTTCCCTATATTTTTCACATATTGACGATTGATCTTCAAAGGAGTATCTAAACCGGGAGAAGAAACTTCTAGGGTATAGGCATCTTCAATTAACTCTTCCAACCTATTTGCCAATTCTCTACTAATTCTGCTACAATCCGCAATTCCAATCCCCTCATCCGTATCAATTAATACGGTGATTTTATTTCTAATTTTAGAGGAAGAGGCTTTTACGTCCACCAAGAAATGTAACTCGGGGTCTAGAAGTTCTTCAACTATCGGGATGATTTGTTCGGAATTAAGCATTATTGTTAGAATTTTGGCAACAAAAAAGGAGGTTTTAACCCTCCTTTTCGCTACCATTCTGCTGCAAAGGTACTTTAATATTTCTTTTTTATCAAATTTTGTCTTCTATTTTCAAACTAGGCTCAGTAACTGCACTTAAGGCTAAAAATTCCTATATTTCGGCATCTTTACGTTGAACATAAATGTTTCATTTCTGAAAAGCTTTATAATTAAATTTTATTTCCTGCTAAATTTTATAGTAGGCCTTTATGCCTTGTTTGTTTTTCAGTTGTCCTATTCTGCTGATATTAAGCATTGGGCAGTAGGATTTTTGATGCTTACAGTGCCAGTGGCTTTTGCTGTAAACTTGTTCTTTATGTTTTCCTATATTTTTACCAGATCATGGAAATTCATATTGTCTCTATTGATTTTGGTGGCTGGCTATCCTCTTTTGGAAAGAACTTTGAAATTTAATTTAAAGGAGAATGAAAATTCTTTGAATAAAAGCTTATCTGTGCTTAGCTATAATGTCATGTACTGTGATTATGGCTCGGTAGGTACGAAAGAAGGATTGGGGAATATCAATGATTTGGTGAATGATTTGGATACTTTAGGTGCTGATATTAAGTGCTTTCAAGAAATGTATAATAGGCCTGATAGTCGTTCCTTTAATACTTTCGAACGCTTGCAGCACGATAATCCTCATTTTACCTATATGCATTCAGAAATAGATGAGAATAGCAAAGTAGGGAACGTTGGACTCGCTATTTTTTCAAAATACCCCATCATTTATAAAGAGGAGATCTCATGGAAAACAAATAATAATGGTCTTTTACTAGCCGATATAGTGGTACGAAAAGACACTATTAGGGTTTTTAATGTGCAAATGAAATCTATGGGGATAAGAGTGCAGAAGGCCATTACAAGAGATGAAGTGGTTAGAAATAAAGAAGCCAAGAATATTTTAAGCCAGTTAAAACATGGCTTTAAAGACAGGGGCGTACAGGTGGATGAATTAGAAGAATTGATAAAGAAAAGTCCATATCCGGTGATTTTAGCGGGAGACTTTAACGAACTCCCTTACGGATATGCTTACGGAAGAGTACGGAAATTACTGAATAACGGCTTTGAAGACGGTGGTTTTGGTTTTGGGTTTACCTATCACAGGATTCTTAGCTTTTTAAGAATAGACAATGTGTTTTATACCCAAGATAAATTTGAAATACTGAATTTTAAAACATTTAGAGACCTTGGTAATTCTGATCACTATCCAATAAAAGCAGTTTTCGGAATCAAACAATCTTAAAAGCCTATTTTCTTCCTTTTAGGCTGAGCTTTACCTTCAAAATAATCCTTCAATTCGTCGAGTTCTTTTTCAAATCCCCCACTTAGAATAGGGAATCTACACCAGCTTCTCGGATCTAAATTTCTGTTATCTAAATGAAAAGAGGGTGCATATCTTTCTCTTTTCCATTGGTTTCTGCTCCATAGTTTAAAGAAACGTGTAACCCAATTGAAAATATCCTTTCGGTCGTATTTTTCTGCCCAAAGTACTTCCATATAACGGAAGCTCTCTGTTGGTGATTTTTTGTCTTTAATCGCTACTTTTTCGATAGCATCTAGTACATCATAAGGCATTAAATCTTTCTCATCACTTTGCATTTGGTCTTTCGGTCTTAATTCTGCTGTAGGATTCAATGCATTGACATATTTTAAACCGTCTATTTTAATGTGCTTCCCTTTAACATGACAACCCGTTTTTTCTAACCAAATTAGCCATGACCTAAGCCAGTGCTTGTCAATGCCCGCAATAGGACTTAAACTTCCGGCAGTGTCTCCATCCATGGTGCAGTAGCCTACGGCCACCTCAGACCTGTTAGAGGTAGAAAGTAGTAGATGTCCTGTAATGTTATTTAAAAGCCATACGCCTGGGGCTCTAACACGAGCTTGGATATTTTGAAGAGCTATGTCGTCTGTAGCCCAAGAGAGCTCACGACCTATTTGTCCTTCTATCATACCCGTGTATTGTTCCACAAGGCCATTGATGTTGACATCATAAAATTGTGCTCCCATAGACTCGGCTAAAGCTCTGGCAGATTGTCTAGTTTCTTCTGAGCTATTTTCGGTCCCTTGATAGATGGTATGAATGAGTTTGTTTGAAATTTCTTCTTCTGTTTTACAATCCTGTATTTTGGCAATATGCCCAAGTCTTTTCTTTAAGTTTTCAAAGCCAATGCTTTCATCTCCTAAACGAATCATTAAACCACAAAGAGCCGTACAAGCACTAGAGTCGGCTCCGCCAGAGAGCGAGATAGTGAAACCCTGAGACCTAGATTTTCTAAGGTAATCGAATAGCCCAAGACAAACGGCCCTGGCAAATTCTTCTTCTTTTAAAAATCCACCGCTTTCAAAAGCTTCTAAGTCTGCTTCTTCATAGCTGGGTTTGACATCCTCAGGAAAACTGAGGCTATAGGTAACTTTATTGCTTGTAGGTTTTGGCTTCTCCTTTATTTTGGTGAAGTCTATGGCCGTTATATCCGTATCAATTACCGCCGTGCTAAGCGTGTAAGAGGCATAACTGAACCTATTGCTTGATTTCAGTAAGACACCATTAGAAGCAATTTGTGCATCGCCATCAAAAATAAGTCTGCCAGATTCGTTGCCCAATAAATTGGTATAAATGTAGCTACAAGAGTGACTCCTAGAGCTTTCAATAATGAGTCTTTCTCTAGTCCTAAATTTATGAAACTCAAACGGTGACGCACTTGGGTTTAGAATAATGTCTACACCGTTTTCAAAATATCCCTCGGCTGGCCTATTCGGCACCCATGCGTCTTCACAGATTTCAATACCTATTTTTATGTTATCAATTTCAAAGGTTAAATCACCAACGGGGTATTTGAAGTCGTTGATGCTCACTTCGTCTTTTAAACCAGAAGGCCATCTATGAAACCATCTGTCTTCATAAAACAGACCATAATTTGGTAAGTGCCTTTTGCAGACAAACCCAAGAATAGTCTTGTCTACCAGTAAGCAGGCGGCATTGAAAAGTTTATTGTTTATTTCTAATGGTAATCCCACACAAACCACCATTCCTGCGGTATGTTTTTTTATATCTTCGAGGCATTCCAGTGCTTTTTGCTGTAAGTCAGGAGCATAGAAAGCATCTTCGCAGCCGTAACCTGTTATAGCTAATTCTGGCAGGCATAAAATACTGACCTGCTCTTTTTTAGCAGCTTCAATGGCATCAATACAGTTTTGCGTGTTTTGATTCCAATCTAAGGGAGTTTGGTTTAGTGCTCCAGAAGCTACTTTAAGGATTTTCATAAACGGTGTAAAAGAAATTGAGTTAAAAAAGTTTTAAAATACCTAGCTCAGCTAAAAATATGATACTAATAGGTCGAGACGCAAGATTTAATAAATCTCAAACTGACCTTCTATTTCTACGGTGATTCTTCCAGGAAGAGAGCCAAAACCTACGGCACTCCTAGAGCCTAAACCATTTTCATAGCCCCAGACTTCTTCAAAAAGTTCGCTACAGCCATTAATAACCTTAGGATGACTCTCAAAGTCAGGGTGGGCATTAACCATGCCTAGTAATTTAACTACTCTTTTAACTTTAGTTAAACTTCCGAATTCGGCTTTAAGCGTTGCTAGCATGGTTAGACCTGTTTGGAACGCGGCCTCTTTAGCAAAAGCTTCGTCTACATCAGAACCAACTTTTCCAGTGTGCTGGCTGCCGTCTGGTAAGTTTGGGCCATGGCCACTCACATAAACCATTTTTCCTACAATAATGAGCGGTTTGTAAACACCTCCAGGAGCTGGTGCTGGAGGAATTTTGTGGGCGTATTTTTCAAAAACTTCGTCTAAAATCATTGCTTGCTGATATATGAATATTAATACTTATGATAAACTTATTTGCTGAACTGGAAGAACCAAGTGGGGTAGGAGACCTCTTTAAAGGCATTGTCCCAACTGTTATGATTCACGCCAGGGTATTCGGTGTAGGTTACGTTGGCATTCAGTGCTTGTAATTTCTTATACATTTCTTGTGAATTTTTAACAGGAACCACGCCATCCACATCTCCATGAAAAATCCAGAATGGAATTTTTGCTTGCTTCTTGCCATAGGCCGAAATATCTCCACCACCACAAATAGGCATGGCAGCCGCAAATAATTTAGGATAGCGATATACCGCTTCAAAAGTGCCCATGCCTCCCATGGACATTCCAGTGATATAAACGCGTTTTTTATCTGCTTTTTTATTATTGATAAAGCTTTTTACGAGTTCAATACTGGCATGAAGGGCTTCTTTTTCTGGGTAACTGTAGTTGAAATCAATATCTAAGGGATATTGATCTCTCGTAAACTTTCCAGAAGCCCAATAACCATCTTTAGGACACTGAGGTAAGATGACAATGGCTGGATTGTCTTTGAGTTTATCTGTAAAAACCCAAGAACCATGTTTTAATTGGGACTCATTATCATCTCCTCTTTCGCCTGCTCCATGCAGAAATAAAATCAATGGGTATTTCTGCGAAGCGTCATAATTTTCGGGATATAAAATTCTATAGCTAATCTCTGTTCCTTTACTGTCGATAAATTTTGCGGAATCGTACTTTTCGTTCTGGCTAAAGCCAGAAATGACTAAGAAAGAAAGTAAAAGAGTTAAAAATGGTTTCTTCATTTGAATTTGAGAAGGTTTATCTGTGTTCAAATATCGGTTTATTCCTTGAGTATGGCAAACCATAAGAGTTCTATAGAAATGGATTTTTTGTAGCTTTATGAACATATTTGAATTGTAATTGGTTAGCCTTTTTCTTGTTACGGATTACAGTCAAAATTGACATCAACAAAAACAGATGAATTGGATTTATTTTTTTGAGATTCTTGGTACCGTTATTTTTGTCATAAGTGGCGTTATGACCGCAATGGATAATGAATTTGATGTGGTGGGTTCTACCATTATAGGTATTGTAACTGCCGTTGGTGGAGGAACTTTAAGAGATATGCTGATAGGACAGACCCCTGTGGGTTGGATGAGAGATACCAGTTATTTGTGGGCTATGCTGGCAGGTGTAATTCTGTCTTATGTGTTTAAGAAATACATAGCTACGCTTAGAAGAAGTATGTTCTTTTTCGATACTATGGGTATTGGTCTCTTTACTATTTTAGGATTGCAGAAAACACTAAATGCGGGCTTGGAAGTACCTTTTGCAGTGATGATGGGTATTGTTTCCGCTGTTTTCGGTGGTATCATCAGGGATGTTTTGACCAATAGAGTGCCACTTATTTTTAGAAAAGAAATTTACGCTACCGCCTGTTTGGTAGGAGCGTTGGTGTTTCTGGCATTGGAACAATTCTCAAATGCCCTTACCATTAATATGGGCATTTCTATGCTAGTGGTGGTTATAATTAGATATTTTTCAGTGAAAAACAACTGGTCTTTGAAGATATAAGGTGTTCTCAATTGACATAGAAATACCTTATTCTACAGGCATTACCATTGCTTTTGGCATCTTTGGTTTCAGAAATTTTAATCTGGAGTTTGTGGTTTTTGTCTACCAGTTCAGAGCTTAGCGTGTAATACCACGGAAGGTGTAAAAAAGAACTCCATTGGGTATATAGGTTTAATTCTTGCCAATCCCCATTGTCTATTCTATATGCAATAGTACCCGCATCTTGACCAGCGGCTACCGCAATTCCAACCGCCTTTCCTGTGAAATTAAAGCTTAGTTTGCTTCCAGGTTTTTCACTGATGAGCATGGGAACATTATGGTAGTTTGGTCTTACCGCTTTTCCATCAGAAGGTGACCACGATTCGTTAATACCCCAACCTTTTGACAGTTTAGCTTCTTTAATATCAATCAATTTGCCGTTTTCATAAGCGTAAGCATCTAAAGCACGGGGTACATTTTGAGCAATTATTTTGTCATCGGCATCTATATGCGATTTATACGCCTTATCTAAAAACTGTAGTATGGAACTGGCGTAAATGCCTTGACCGAATGGGGAGGGATGAAGGTTTTTGAAGTCTTCTGTCCAGCTAAACTCCTTATTGTTAATCCTATCGCTTACTTCTTTTGCCAGATTGATAATGGGTAGATTATAGTACATGGCCACCTTGTTATGGTTTTGGATAACCTCTGGTTCTTTGTTATTACTGTAATCTTTGATTTTGTCTGGGTCTACAAAGTGCATGAGAACGATATCTATGGCAGGATTTTCTTTTTTGAGATGTCTCACAATCCCTTCCAAAGCACGTGTTTGCTCTAAAGCATTTCTTCCGTTTGATGCGTCGTTTACGGCGGCTTCCTCAAAGAGTAAATCAACATTTTCTAAGTCCTTGATGTCTCTGGTAAGTCGAAATGCTGCTGGAGTAGTGCCCATAGAAGGTATTCCTGCAGCAATAAACTCAAATTCTGTTTCTGGAAACCTTTCGGTCAAATAATGAGATACGCTATCTCTCCATCCTGGGTTATACGTAATGGAACCACCTAAAAAAGCTACTCTGCCTTTTTTATATTTTTCAAATTTGATATGGCTGTTTTTAAGCCCATTGCCAAGATTATGATAGGTTTCTGAATTTAGTTTACCACTTTTTAATGCATTATACTTTATGAAATCGGCCACATACCTAGGCGTTTCTATGTCGAAATGATGACCTTCTAATTCTTGTTTTCCTTCCGTGCAAGGTACTACAGTGGCTATTCCTCCAAGTTTAATGTACCTATTGATAAGTATAAGGCTGTTTTCTGCAGGTGGGACTACTTTGTCTTCCAAACCTATCATGTGTAGGATGGGAACCTTTGCTTTAGCAAGATTTTCTAAGCCATCTAAAGGATTGTTCTTATAGTTTTTAGCTTCATCGTCGCTACTAAAGCCGTATTCCACCTTTAATTTCGCCCATTCTTTTTCACTGCCTTTGCCCTCACCAAAGCCCGCTGGCCAACTTTTGAAATCGCAAACGGGAGCTTCTGCATAAATACAAGCCACTTTTTCCGGATTTTGCTTTGCCCAGTTGTACACAAATAAACCGCCTCTGCTGACACCCATTAGGGCTACTTTCTTTTGAAGAGCGTAAGTTTGGACGAGGTAAGCATAAAATTCATCCCAAACTTTCACGGCATCAGGGCTGCCAAATTTATTATCGGTGTTTACATAGACTAAGTGAAAACCTTCTGCCACTAAAATGCTGTCTGCCTCGGTATGCCAATCAGGAAAACGAGCTCGCCAAATCCATGGATTTCCGTTCGCAGCATGCTTTGGGATGATAATTCTGGCTTCTTTTTCTTGAAATTTGAAATCTTTTCTATCAAAGCCTTTCCAATTATTTTGGGCATTTAAACTTGAAAGTGAAAAACAAAAAAAGATAAGGCTAATGATAACGGACTTGGTCATTTTTAGGTTGAATGCGTAATAATAATTAATGATAGAATTTACCGAAATGCCATAAAACGCCTGAAGGGTCGTGCATGAATATTTCTTCGCCCCAATGGTTTTTAACGATTTCTGTAAATCTCACACCTTTGTATTTTGAAGGAAGGTTTTTGGAAAGTAATTCTGTCTGACATTTTTCTACATCGTCTACTTCTAAAAATATCATGGAATTGTTCACCCATTTCTTCTCATAGTAGTCTTGTAAATAGAAGCCTAAGGTTTCGTTTACCTTAAAGTAGGACATTGTGTTGTCTATTTTAACTTCTTCAAAACCTAAGTCTTTGTAAAAATCAGAGGAAACAGAGAAGTCTTTGGCTCCGATGAAAGTTCGAATTGATTTGGATTGAAAAGCCATTTCTTAAAGTAGAATTATTTTTCAGAATATCTAAGTGCTATAAATTTAGAAAAAGATTGTGGTAAATCTATTGCTTCAGCCTTAGAAGGAATCTTAAAATAGAACAAAAAAAGTCCGCGGTAGAATATTCTACTGCGGACTCCTTTTAAGAAAGATTGGAATTAACCTTCTAGTTCCTTAAGCACTTTCTCAATAAGAGCTTTTGTAGCTTTGATACCTTCGTCTTCAGAAATGGCTGTGCCTTCATACTCAATACCAATATTGCCTTTAAAACCCGAATCTTTAACAATCTTCATTATTCTAAGATAATCAGATGCGGTTTCGTTTCCTTCGGCGTCAAAGTTGTTCGTTTTAGCACTAACTCCTTTTGCATACGGCATTAACTCAGCTATCCCTTTATATCTATCGTATTCTTTAGCACAGCCATCTGGTGTTCTTTCCATGCAGAAGTTTCCGAAATCTGGTAATGTACCCACGTTTTCCATGTTTACAGCCTCCATCACACCTGCTAACCAAGAACCATCAGAAGAGTATCCTCCGTGGTTTTCTACGACTATATTGATACCCTGAGTCGCTGCGTATTCGGCTAATTTTGATAATCCTTTTACGGCATTGGCCGCCACTTCTTCAGCAGAACCTTCTCCCGCTGCGTTTACTCTGATAGTGCTTGCTCCTAATTTTTTAGCAATTTTTACCCAGTTGTAGTGGTTTTCTACAGCCGTCATTCTTGATACAGAATCAGCATCTCCTAAGTCTCCAAGAGCATCGCACATGATTAAGCCTACGCTTACGCCTGCGTCATCACATTTTTGTTTGAAAGTGGTCCAGTAAGCATCATCTTGAGCTTTGCTGTAATAAAAAGTATTAACCAGTTCAATGACGTTTACACCGTAGCTAGCTGCCAAGGTAGGAAAGTCTGCCGGGTCAATAGTTCCTTGTAATAAAGAATCTGGGTTTTCACGAAGAAGTCTTCCAAAGCTTTCCCAGTCACCATTTAGGGCATCTCCAAAATAAGATTTATGAAGAGACCACTGTGCCAAAGAGATTTGAAGGTCTGGCGTCGTTACAGTTTCTTCCGTAGTTTCTGTGCTGGTTTTACAGGCAGAAAAAATGAGGGTGAAGGCTGCAAAAAGTACTAAAAGCGAATAGTTTTTTTTGTTCATTTTAAGAATGATTTTAAAGAGTTGGTTCTGTTCAAAAACTTCCTAGCTTTTAAAGAAAGGCTAATGGGGTTTTGAAGAGACGAAAGTACCTCGAAATCTTTAATGTTACAAACGGAGTCAATAAAGCCTATTGATGCTGATTTATAACACTTAGATACTTTTTCGATTTGAAAGTCTTTTACCTACGAAAACTAAAATGCCAGAGAGAACAATAAAGACCAGGAGTAAGATTACCGAATTTATCAAGACCTGGGGCAAACCTATCTCCATCACGTTTACGAAAGGGTAGGGGTAAAAGGTGGAAATGCTACCTCGTAACAATATAAATACCAGATAAACCAAAGGGTATATAAGCCAATTAACAATGCTTTTTAGTTTTACTTGTGTTTTCTGTTCATAGAAATACCAGAAAATCAGGGTGGTGAGTGGTACTAAACTGTGTAGAAGTTCGTCTACCAGTTTCTGTAAACCAGTAGGTTCCCAAATAGCTCTAAGTACCAGCTGATAAACCAAGCCAACTACTAAAATGTATACGGTAATAGCTGTCAATGAACCTGGTTTGTTGAGGAGTTTCGAGTTTTTTCCAAATGCTACATAAGTAAAGTAGATAGCGACGAGTGTATTCGTCAAAATAGTAAAGAAGCTAAAGAAACGGATAGTAGCCTCGGTGGTAGATGTTACCCGATTTTCTATCATCAAAACGTACTGAGCGATAACCGCAAACCAACCGATTAAGGCAAAAGCAATGGCGAGATTCTTTTTCATGGTGAGGTTTATATGGATGGGTTAGTAAACTTAATGAAATTTGGGTTGTGTTTTGATTACTTGAATTTGTATTTGGAGGTGTTATTGTCTCCATGTTTTTCAACGATTCCGTTTTCAACGGCGAATTTCAAATCCCTACTAGCAGTGGCTGGTGATATTTCTTTAAAATTCTTTAAGTACTCCTTACGTGTAAAAAAGGCTTCTTTAATAGTGGTTTTGAATAGGTTGATTCTATCTATGTTTGATAGGCTTACATTTTGAATATTCAATAGCTCTTTTAAAGATTCAAGAATAATCTCTAACATGAATTCTATGAAAAGTGTCGATTCTCCTGCGGAATCAGACTTTCTTAAAACTTCGTAATACTTTTCTTGTCGCTCTTTTATTAATGTTTCAATAGGTAAATATTGAAAGACGGGATAAGCGTCTTTTAAAATCAAAGTTTGCCATAGGCGTCCCATTCTACCATTTCCGTCAATAAAAGGGTGAATAAACTCCATTTCGTAATGAAATACACAGCTTTTGATAAGAACGAGGTCGTTCTCGTTCTTTAAATAATTAAACAAATCATTCATTAAAGGCTTTAGCATTTCACTAGGCGGGGCAATATGCGTAAGCTCTGCCCCTTTGACTATTCCAACAGATTTACGTCGAAGTTTGCCTGCCGAATCTACAAGCCCATCCATTAAAAGTCCGTGAGCTTCGCAAAACGAATCGAAACTGAAAGGGTTTAGATTATCTAAGTAGTCATAAACAGTAATGGCGTTTTTAACTTCTAGGATGTCTTTTTTTGGGCCAAGAACGTTTTTGTTTTCAACAATGGCAGTGATTTGCTCAATGGTAAGTGTGTTTCCTTCAATTTCTAAGGAGGCCTGAATGGTTTTAATTCTGTTTTTCTTTCTTAATTCGGTGGGTGGTTTACTCAAATGGGCTGCATTTACCTCACCAATTCTCTCGGAAATGGAGGCAACTAACTTTAAAATTTTCCCAGTTATGGTATAAGGTGGTCTCATTCAAACTGACGATGATAGTATCATATGATACCATCAAAGGTAGTGGTTTTGGTTGAGATTGTTGAGATATCATGTCATTGTATCCGTCTATTTCCTAGTTATTTCACTTCAATTTCTCACTCTTTGAAAAATATAAAATAATAATAAAAACATTTAGGAAAATGCATGAGATAAAACCGAAGACTAATATACCAGGAGATAAGCTTATTATCTCATGCATAAATTGACCTTATAGAAATGAGAGAGAAACCCAATGTATATCATTTATCAATTCTAAGAAGATAGAGTATATTGAGACTATCCAAAATGGTAAATCAATAACCTTTTTTTAACTTTGAGATCCTAAAACTAGGTGAAAGATAAAAGGGATTAATAACAATGAAATCGGTAATATAGTTATAAAGGAAAAAGCCATCCTGATAGATAGTTAAATCCGTTGATGGATACTAAACCACCAAGCTCAAAAGCATAACACCAATCAAACCGACCACAGAAACTAGTGTTTCCATTACTGTCCAAGTTTTTAGGGTGTCTTTAACGGATAGGTTGAAGTATTCTTTGAAAAGCCAAAAGCCACCATCATTTAGGTGACCCATTATTAAACTACCTGAGCCTATGGCTAGTACCATTAATTCTGGTTGAAAGTCTGGCTGAGAGCCAAAAAGTGGAGCTAAGATTCCTACGGCTGTTAATCCCGAAACGGTGGCAGAACCAACACATATTCTAATAAAAGCTGCTGTAGCCCATCCTAATAGTAATGGATTAATGTTTACACCTTGTAACAATTCACCGATATAAGTACTGGTACCTGAAGCAGAAAGAATTTCTTTCAAGGCTCCTGCACCCGCAATAATTAATAATATCACGGCGATGTCTTTAAAAGAATCGGCAAGTGATTTAGAAATATCTTCCAAGTTTCTGCCTTGTTTGATACCTAAGAAATAGATAGCAAAAAATACAGATAGCAACATGCCAAAATATGGCTGAGCCATTAAAAGAATAAACTGGTTGTCTGGAAAATATCCTTTAATCACTGAGCCCGCAGAAAGCAGAATAACTGGCATTAAAGCCACCAACAGGCTAATACCTAAACCTGGTTGAAGTTCTTTAGGAACGGGTTTGAAACCAAAAATAGTTGGGTCTGGCGTGATATCGAAATTTTTCAAAGTCTTAGCAAAAATAGGCCCAGCAATGGCAATGGCAGGAATAGCTACTATTAAACCATAAATTAAAGTTTTACCTAAGTCAGCGTTTAACTGAATGCCAATGGCGGCTGGCGATGGATGTGGAGGTAAATAACCATGAGCCACAGAAAGGGAAGCCAACATAGGAATACCCACGTAGAGCATATTAAAGCCAGAGGCCTGAGCCACGGCAAAGATTAAAGGAATAACGATGATGAAACCGGCATTGTAAAATAAAGGAATACCGATGATGAAACCAGCGAGTGCCAGTCCCCATTGGAGGTTTTTAGTGCCTACTTTATCCAGGAGGGCGTCGGTGATTTTAGAGGCTGCTCCACTCTCTGCCACTAACTTACCGAGCATAGCACCGAAACCAATGATTAAGGTCAAATCACCTAAGGTTCCGCCTATTCCACTTTGGATGGCATTGCCCACTTCCACGACATCTAAACCACTGGCGATTCCTATCCCAAGCGATACAATTACGAAAGATAAAAAGGTGTCTAATTTTACAACAGCTATAAGGAGGATTAAAGCTAAAATTCCGAGGAGGGCAATAACTAAAGGCATGTTTTTATTTTAGGGTTATTATACGAACTATCTAAAAAAGCACAATTAATTTATAAGTGCAATCTTTCAAGCTTTTATCCTTTAGGAATCCTTTGTGTTCAAGCTATTTTATCGATTAAAGGCGTGCTAACTAAGTTTAGAGTTGTTTTTTGACAAGCAAAATGAGTCAGAATAATTTTTAATGGGAATGTGAAGGGAGAGGAACGATAGGGTGATGGTATAATTGGATTATTCTACATTGGTGTAGATAATATCTACAATTCTTACAAGGCTTTGGAAATCTTCATCGCTGATGTTTTCCCACATTTTTTTTCTCATGTCAGCCACTATTGGAAACGCTTCTGTATGAATGCTTTCGCCCGTAGGTGTAATGAACAGCATTTGCTTTCTCCGGTCTAGTTTAGCGGTTTTTCTTTCTACCAAACCTTTTTTTATAAGAATACCTAAAATTCTAGTAATGGTGGGAGCGTCTTTGGCGGTGGCTACAGCCAGGTCGTTTTGTGAAATGCCAGGGCTAGGAACCAGATGATCTAAGACCACCCACTGGTCTACGGTAAGGTCTAAACCTGCACTCAGGAGCTGATTCTGGAGGTAATTCCTTACTTTTTTGACAGTGGTATCAATTTTGAAAAAGTAGGCTTTTTGGTCTGACTTGGTCATTTTGTATTCGTTGCGACTGGCAAATATAGAACATAAGTTGAATTTTATATTACTGAAAGTATTGTAATAAGTAAATATTCAGAAAATATTGAAAAATATATAAGATAGATAATTTTGCCTCTTAACGAAGCCTTAACATTTAAAGAGAAAACTCAGAAGCGGTTTTCAGCATCTAAGAGGCATATAATACAAACCAATACAATGAAAAATATCTTAGCATTACTATTCACTATTATCACATCTGCCGGCATGGCACAAAACGCTATCGGGGTAAGAGGAGCATTTACATCATCAACGATGACAAAGTTCGATTTGATTGAAAACGTAACACCAGACTTTAAATTTTTACCATCAGGAAGTGCCGCAATTTTTATGGAGATTCCACTTCAAGGCAATTTATCTATTCAGCCTGAGCTGGCTTTTGTTCAGAAAGGTTTTAAAATAGAAGAGGGTTTTAAGGTAGGCGGAGAGTTTTTAGGGGTAAACATTCCTTTAAAAGGTAAAGTGAGTTTTAAAACCAACTATATAGAGCTTCCTGTCTTATTCAAATATCATATTGGAGATAAAGAAGCGGCACATTATTATGTGGCCGTTGGACCATCCTTAGGTTATATGGCAGACGCCAACATGACAGTGAGGGTTCTGGATATTTTCCCAATAAGAACAAACCTAAATAATAATATTTATAAAGATTTTGAATTAAGTGGTGTGGCTGCCATGGGTTTTGAACTGCCGGTGGCTCCTAGAATGAAGGCTTTTGTAGAAGGTCGCTATCAGCATGGCTTTACCAGGGTTATTGATGCTCCCCTTTTTGAACTTCCAGTAAGAAACAGGACTCTCTCAGGAGGAATGGGTATCAAATTTGCTATCTAGCATTAAGCTGGACTAATTGAAAAAAAAGCTGCTAAATCGTCAAGGTTAGCAGCTTTTTTATTTATATCTTTTTGGTAAATATGTAATAATCAGGATTTACTTGAAGGTATTTCCCTTTTATCTTCTTCCATTTATCCGTAGGAGTAATGTCTTCGTTTTTTCTATTGTCAATGGAAACACGTAAAGGCATTTCAAACCCCTTAACCGTATTGGTATAGCGATATCGTAGCTTTTTCCCTTTCCTATTTACTTCTAATGTTGGTACCAATATGGTTCTCAGGTATTGTGTAAAGAAAGGCTCTAAATTCAAGTTGGCTTTCTCGGCAATGTAATTTTCTATCTGTGCGGTAGTTACCGTCTGGTGATAGAAATCTTTATTCAAACCTCTTAAAATATCTCTCCATAATTCGTCATTGTTTATCCATTGACGTAAAGAATGCAGCATATTTCCACCTTTATAATACATATCTGAAGAGCCAGAGGTATTGACATAATAATCTGAAATGATGGGCGTATCGTTTTGAATTCTTGCTCTGGTACCAATCACATATTCGGCACCAGCTTCTTTGCCATAGAAATATTCCACAAAAAGATTTTCGGCATAATTGGTAAAGCTTTCATGAATCCACATGTCTGCTTTGTCTTTATCAGTGATGTTGTTGGCAAACCACTCATGTCCGCTTTCATGGACAATGATAAAATCCCATTTTAGTCCCCATCCCGTACCAGAGAGGTCTGTCCCTTTGTATCCATTTTTGTATCCGTTTCCATAGGTGACCGAGCTTTGATGCTCCATTCCTAAATAGGGCACTTCCACTAATTTATAGCCATCTTCATAAAAAGGGTAGGGGCCAAACCAGTGCTCAAAAGCCTCCAACGTTCTGTATGCATCTTTGAAATGCCGTTTGGCTTTCTCAAGGTTTTCTGGTAAAACATAAAATGATACATCTAAGGGACCTTTTTCTCCTTGATAAACATCTTTCCAACTCACATAGTCGGCTATGTTAATGTTGACACCATAATTATTGATGGGATTGTTGACAAACCAAGTGCAGGTCCTACTGCCGTCTTCATTAAGTTTCATGGCTCTTAGTCTGCCATTAGAAACATCCCAAAGTCCGTCTGGTACCGTCACGCTTATCTGCATGCTGTCTACTTCGTCTGCCATGTGATCTTTACATGGCCACCAAACGCTGGCTCCAATCCCCTGGTTTGCTGTAGCTACAAAAGGTCTTCCATGACTATCTTTTTTCCAGGTTACACCACCATCCCAAGGGGCTTTTGGTGCTATTTTTGGTTTACCCTCAAAGTAAACCGTAATAGCTCCCATTTGTCCTTTCACCTGAGGTTCGGCTAGCTTAATGAGATAAGTGTTCTCTCCATCTTTGGTGATTTCTACTGCCAAATCCGACTGTCGAACCGCGGTAATGGTCATAGGAGCCTGTAGGTCAATCTGTAGCGTTTGACCCTTATCTATGGCTTGATAATAGATGGTATTCTGGCCTTTGAAATACTGATTTTCTATGTCTACATTGACCGATAGGTCGTAGTATTTTAAATCCCACCATGCACGCTCAGGGGTAATACTGCCTTTTAGGGAATCTTCGTGCGTGTACTGGCCACGGGCTAGAAAACTAACCAATAAAAATAGAAAAGCAATAAATCCTTTTAATCTGGTCATGAAGCTTTTACTAAATATTCTAAATAATGATATTCGAAAAAAGCAAATATAAGGCTTCGGTAAGGTTTAATCTTCCAAAGCCGAATTTTAGCCAATTTGCTTAGCCAAAAATGCTATGCCTTCTTCAAAAGAAACAGGATCGTAGCCTAAGTCATTCACTGCTTTGTCGATATTGAAACCAGTACGAGGCGGTCTTTTGGCAGGCTGAGAGAATGTGGCTGCGGTGGCTTCTTTAATAAAAGATTTATCTAGCTTAAAGAAATCTGCCGTCATGATGGCCATTTCGTAAGGGTTTAGTAAATCTTTACCCGAAATGTTGAAAATGCCTTCTGCTTCTTTCTCTGCAATAAGAGCACAGCCTTTTGCCAAATCTTCTGCAAGGGTAGGAGTTCTCCATTGGTCATTTACTACGTTAATGGTTTTACCATCTTCTATAGATTTTTTAACCCAAAGAATAATGTTAGACCTGCTCATATCATGAGCAATGCCATAAACCAAAACTGTTCGGGCAATGGCCCATTTTATATTAGAATTTGTGATAAGATGCTCTGCCGCTAATTTGCTCCAACCATAAAAACTAATAGGGTTGGCCGCAGCTTTTTCGTCATAAGGTCCGTCGGAGCCATCAAAAATAAAGTCGGTAGAAAGATGAAGTAAAAAAGTATTATTCTTTTCACAGGCATTTACCAGATATTCTACTGCCGTTACGTTTTGAGCCCAGCAGTCTTCTTTCTCTGCCTCACATTGATCCACGTTGGTCATGGCAGCGGTATGAATTATAACATCTGGCTGTTGTTCGGTTATTACGCTGTTTACGTTTTCTTGCTTGGTGATATCCATGGTACAGAAAGTGTAACCATCTGTAAAAGGAAGACGATTTTCGCCTCTGGCAGTGGCAATCACGTCTGATTTACCCTCTTCAATTAATAGAGAAACTAGTTTTTGGCCTAAAAGACCATTAGAACCTGTAATAAGAACTTTTTTCATGTTTTTAGTGTGTTTTACTGAAATTGGTAGCCGTAAAGTTTAGTGATCTTTTTCTTTCTCATCTTTTTAACGGCAAGCTTCATAGAAACATTATCTGTAGGTCTGTCTGCCCTGTCTTTATCCACTTTTTCTATATCTTCCGCAATTGCTATTCCTGATATCACTGTACCAAAAACAGTATAATTATTATCTAAAAATGGCGTTCCGCCTAGTTCCTGGTATGTTTTTTTCTGTTCGTCTGTATACTTAAGTGGTTCTCTACCTTCTTCTTTAGATGCCATGCTAGACTCCATCATAGTTATTTGCTCTGCGGAGTATTTTTTTCCAGTAACTATATAAAACTGAGTACCTGAAGATTCTTTTTTTGGATTGTTTGATCTAGCAGCCGCTAAAGCACCTTTAGTATGTATGTGTTCTGGCGTAAATTCATATGGAATTTTAGCATATTCCTCACCACCACTTCCTAGTCTCGTTCCTCTTTCTGCATTTTTAGAGCTAGGGTCACCACCTTGAATCATGAATTCGTTAATAACCCGATGGAATACTGTGCCATTATAAACACCATCTTCTGCCAATTTGATAAAGTTGGCTTTATGTAATGGTGTCTCATCAAAAAGGATGATTTGCATGGTTCCTTTGCTAGTTTCCATGGTTACCAGATAGTCTTTCTTACTTACTTTTTGACCCATTGTGCTTAAAAAACACATGGTTAAAAGAATACTTAAAACGTGCTTCATGATTTATCTATTTCTCTTCTAATCTGTTCTAAAATTTCTTTTCCCCCATTATTTAAAAGCTCCATACCTACCTTTTCGCCTAGCTCTTCTGGATTTTTACCTTTTTCAGTTATTCTCAAAACCTCTTTCCCGTCTAGGCTTATAATACCGGCATTGAGTTGAATCTCTTGGTCTGCCGTTAATGTAGCTAGGCCAAAAACAGGAATAGAGCATCCACCATTCATGGTTTTAAGGAAGGCTCTCTCTGTTCGTAAACAGGTGGCTGTATCAGAATGATTGCAGGCTTCTTTAACGAATTCCTGTTTGCTTTTATCTAAATTATTGGCTGACTCAATAGCCACAGAACCTTGCCCAACCGCTGGCGTAAAGGTTTTATTGTCAATTACTTCTTGGATGATGTCATGGTATTCCATTCTATGCACGCCTGCATAGGCTAGCAGTAGGGCATCGCATGCTCCACTTTCCATTTTTGCTATTCTGGTTTGCAGATTCCCACGCATGTCTACAATAGAGGCTTTAGGATAAAATGCTCTTAACATCGCAATTCTCCTTGTACTGGAAGTGCCAATCACTATTTCGTCGGATAGGCTTAACTTCTTATGGCTAGCCAACACATCGTTTACTTTTTCTCTTTCTAAGAAAGCTATGATATTGAAATTTTCACCAATGTCGGATTGTAAATCTTTAGCACTATGTACTGCGATATCAATACTCCCATCGAGTAGCTGCTCTTCTAATTCTTCTGTGAAAACTCCTTTGCTACCAATTTTTGATAGAGATCTATCTTGAATTTTATCACCTTTAGTATGTATGATGATGACCTCTGTGGTGGCACCAGCAGCCTTCAGTTTGTTTTCCACATGATATGCCTGCCACAAGGCTAGTTTACTTCCTCTTGTTCCTATTTTAATATGCATATCTAAATAAATATAGAGCCAATAATACTAATAAATAATCCAATAAATAAGCCCGCAATAACTTGTAGTAAGGTGTGAGCGTTTAATCTCAGTCTTGCAGACATGATAAGCCCAGCTGCTAAAAGAGCGATAAGAAAAGGTATGGTGAGTAGATTTTCGTCATATCTAATTTTGAGCATCAATAATGCTCCCAAAACACCACCAATTCCGGCAGAATGTGCACTAATTTGCCATTTGAGACTTATTAAAGCCACCAATATGATAACCAGCGTTATAAAACCAATGATAATTCCCGTGGCCTCTAACTGTGGGCCTTTTTGAAATAGAAAGTAGCTTAAAAAGCCAGAGCTAGCTATAGAGAATAAATAGGGGATTCTTCTGTCCGATAAATGCTCTAGTTTAATGCTTTTTACAACACCTCTTTTATAAAGCCAAAAAATGAGTAATGAGGGAAACAAAAAAGTGTATGCAAAAACAAAACCTAATAAAATGATTTTGGCTTTGGGTGAGGTGCCATCTATTCCGACTATATACGGCGTGAAAAAGTATAATATAGCCAGTAAGACCGCAGGCATAATGCCAGGATGAAATGCGTAGGAAAAGAAATTAGCCAGTTTTTTGCTCACAAAAAGTAAAAATTCTGATGCTTGTATTTCTGCAAATATAGCATCAGAATTAACTATTAAAGCCTAAATTTTATAATTGTTTTCTAAGTCTAGCTACTGGAATGTTCAGTTGCTCACGGTATTTCGCCACTGTTCTTCTGGCAATTTGATACCCACGTTTTTTTAGCTGCTTTTCTAACTTGTCGTCAGAAAGAGGTGCGTGTTTTGGCTCAGAGTCTATTAGCTCTTTCAGTATGTTTTTAACTTCTCTGCTAGACGCATCTTCGCCAGATTCTGTAGAGATACCTTCAGAGAAAAAGTATTTTAAGGGATAAATTCCAAAGTCTGTTTGAACCGCTTTACTATTTGCTACCCTAGAAACGGTAGAAATATCCATATCAATTTTCTCTGCAATGTCCTTAAGAATCATTGGTTTTAGTTTGCTTTCATCGCCTTCCCAAAAGAACTCTTGCTGATATTTTACAATGGCCTCCATGGTTCTTAAAAGCGTTTGTTGACGCTGCACTATGGCATCAATAAACCATTTGGCGGCATCTAACTTTTGTTTTACAAAAGTGACCGTTTCTTTTATTTGCTTATTTTTTTTGTCGCTTTTGTCATAAGTGTCTAGCATATCTGAAAAAGATCTGCTTACTCTTAGTTCTGGAGCATTTTTAGAATTTAGAATTATGTCTAGTTTGCCATTCTCTTGCGTAACTATAAAGTCTGGCATCAGATAGGTGGCGGTGGCTCCGGAAGCTCCAACACTTCCTGGCTTAGGATTTAATCTTGTAATAAGAGCAATGGCATCCTTTAAGGTGTCGTGGTCCGTGTCGAGCTTCTTTTGAATCGTATCAAAATGCTTTTTTGTAAACTCATCGAAATAGCTTTCTAAAATTTTCTTTGCATTTACACATGCTACCGTTTGACAATTTAAACGCTCAATCTGGAGTAGAAGGCACTCTTGTAATGTCCTAGAGCCAATACCCGCTGGTTCAAATAACTGAACTTTGTGTAATACATTGATAACTTCTTCTTCAGACACATAAAGGTTCTGACCAAAGGCTAAATCGTTACAGATAGATCTGATGGGTCTTCTGATGTAGCCGTCATCCTCAATACTTCCTATTAATTGTAAACCAATAGCGGTTTGTTTTTCATCTAACTTAAGAAATCCAAGCTGCTGATTTAAGGTCTCCGTCAAAGTATCCATCGCAATAACCGGCATGCTTTCTCTATCTTCATCCCATGTATCACTTTGCATCTTATAACCTGCATATTCGTCCTTGTTCAGGTAATCCGACACATCTACTTTTTCTTGATAATTCAAGCTTTCGTAATCTGTGAAGTCATCACCATATTCATCATATTCAGAACTATACTCGTCAGAATC
Source organism: Arcticibacterium sp. (assembly GCF_055134445.1). Taxonomy (NCBI): domain Bacteria; kingdom Pseudomonadati; phylum Bacteroidota; class Cytophagia; order Cytophagales; family Leadbetterellaceae; genus Arcticibacterium; species Arcticibacterium sp. Next base: position 64,674 of record NZ_JBSRVI010000062.1, on the reverse strand, counting down.
ATATTCGTCCGAAGACCCGTATTCTTCTTCTTTAGTTTTTTCCTGAAATTCCATTCCTTCTTCAAGGGCTGGATTGATTTCTAACTCTTCTTCAATTCTTTGATCTAACTCTGCTGTAGGAATTTGCAAGAGCTTTATAAACTGAATCTGCTGCGGAGAAAGTCGCTGCTGTAAAGATTGATTTAAGGAAAGTTTTTGCATCGTAAGTCATTTATTGAGTAAATAAGTAAGTTGGATACCAACACTTTCACATGAACCATGCCAAATATTTTTCAAACCCTTTTTTTAGGCGATATATTTGATGTATTTCTTCGGGTTTAGGTATAGTGAATTTATTTATTACTCTCATTTATAGTGTGTTATGAAATAATCAAAATCCGTGCCTTATTTCTTTCATAATGATACAAAAAAAAAGGGATTTTGTCACTTTATAGCACAATTATCCCCTTAGGCGATAACTGTTTTCAGCTTAAATTCGGTTTCTTTCCACTCTTTTTCAGGGTTAGAATCGCCAGTGATTCCACAACCTGCATACAGGGTGATTTTATCAGATGAGGCCTTGAGTGTTCGAAGATTTACGAAAAGATTGGTTTTATTTTGGATGTTTACAGGGCCTAAAAAGCCGCTGTAAAAAGATCTATTATAATCTTCAGTCTCCAGTATGAAAGTATGAGCAGCTTCTCTTGGCATTCCGCAAATGGCCGATGTGGGATGAAGCAGGTCAATCATCACCGAGCCAAGCTGTGGGAACTCTATGGCTTTGGTGTCTATTTCAAAAGCGGTTTGAAGGTGGAGTAGATTGCCTGCTTTAATGGTTTTAGGGCCAATTTCTGTGAATTCTCTAACTCTTATTTTCTTTAAACAATTGATAATATATCGGCATACAAACGCCTGTTCTTCTATTTCTTTTTGTCGCCAAAGTGCATCAGCGGTTAAAATTTCCTGACCATCGGTATCGGTTGAAGATTGGGTTCCGGCAAGAGCCATAGTTCTAAAAATGCCGCTTTCGTCTTGTTCTACTAAGCTTTCTGGCGTGGCACCCATCCAGATCTCATTTTGCCAGGGCAAATAAGTAAGAGAACAAAAAACGCTACTATACTTCTGACTAAGTTTAATGAAATGTTTTATAGGCGAAAAATCTTCAGTTCTAGCTATTTCTTTTTGTCTAGAAAGCACCACTTTGTCGAAAAAACCTTCCTTAATCGTTTTAATGGCTTTAGCTACATTTTGAATAAATCTGTTCTTTTCGTCCGTATTTTCATCCAGAATAAAGCGGAATGCGTTTTGTGGTTTTTTCTTTGGTTTAGCACCTATATGGATGTCAATATAGGATGCTAAGGCATCTTCCGCTTCCTGACTTAAGGCATCATCAAAACTAGAAAAACTAAAAGACAGGTCGTTTTGGATAAACAAAGATTTGTTAGAATCAGCGTAATTAAACGGAGCAAAAGCGAAGCCTGAGCCTAGTTCTTCTAAATCAATTTTACGCCAAACGGCTTCTTTATTTGTAGAAATTACACAGTTATAAACGTTTTCGGCATTTGGCATACGCCAAATGGCAAAAGGTAAATGGCCAACTATAAGTTGTTCAAAAACATCTTGGATGGCTAATTGAGATATTTCCTTGATATTTTCTTCCGTCATTGAAGATGATTAGCGAAGAATTGCTGTTTGTTGATTTGAATCCATATCCCCATTATTATACTTTGAAGGGCACTTAAGAAGAATCTGTTCTGCTAAGAAGTAGTTCTTTTCAATATTCATTTTTCCGACCACTACTACCTTTTCAGAACGCTCCATGTCTTGAGGTTTGGCTTTAAGATAAACCACCCTAGATTCGAAATTCATAGAGTCTACCATCATAAACTCAAACTTGTTTGGGTCTATAGAAGGCTCATATTTCATGCCTTGAATATTTCCAGCCTGGTCTTTTTTTAGTTCTCCCACCACATGTACAGAACCACTTGAGCCTTCTTCGGCCATTATCTTGGCCTCATTAAAGTCTGAATAAGTACTAGCATCTCCTACAGTGGAGATAATCATGACAATGGCAACAGCAATGACACCCAATGCTATAATATGTGATTTTTTCATATCTACTAATTCGTTTTAGCTTGCTCTTCTAGTTTTCTAACTTTCTTATCTAACATAAATAAGTACACCATAATTCCAATAGTAACCACGGCAACTACTGCTATAACCACCCAAAACTTTCCGTCTGAACGAAGTTGGTCGGCCATTTCCACGTCTTGCTGAAGCATTAAGCTTAATAATATTGATAATAACATCTATTTATCTTGTTTAGCGTATTCTAATTTTTGTATTCTATATTTCAAATTGCTTATCCATAAACCAATTAATATCCAACCAATGATAGCGGGATAGAAAACGATTCTCATGTCGTTATCCATGTCAAATTTTCCAAAAGCGGGGTTCCCTCCGTTTCCGGGATGCAATGAATCTGTAACTCTAGGTAAAATCCAGACTAAGGGCATAAATGCGGCAAAGGCAAAAATGTTATAAACCGCTGAAAGTCTCGCTTTTTTCTGCTCGTCTTCAAAAGACCCACGAAGGATAAAATATGCTGCATAAATAAGCATACCTATTTCTACGGCTATTAGTTTTGGATCTATAGGTAATGCAGAACCCCAAGTAAAGTAACCCCATACGGCACCTGTAAGGAAACCAAGAATTCCGAAAACGAACGCCACATTAGCATGTGCCAAAGCAGCATGGTCAAAATTAATATCTCCTTTAAATAGATATTGAAATGATTTAACCATAGAAACGGTCATTAAGGTCATCATGGCAAACCAGAGCGGTACATGGAAATAGGTATTTCTAATGGTTTCGTTGAGGATGGGTAGGCGGGGAACTACACCAGTTAATCCAGCCACTGAAACATAAACCAGTATTACGGATCCTAGGATTTTCCACCAAGTATTTTTAAACGTCATATGAGTATTATTACAAATTTCTTAAGTCTAAAAAACAATTTAGCTCTTCCATAGAAAAGGGAAGAGTATATAACTTAACGCTATCACTATAGCGTCTATTCCTGCCAAAGTGAAAATTTCATCTTTGCTTACAAAAAAAGCCAAGCCGTCCATCGCGTTTTTGGAAAGCCTCATCAGCATTAAAAGCATCGGTATGATAATAGGGAAGCTTAAAAGTGCCATAAGGGAGCCTGAATTTTCTGCTTTTGAGGCAATTCCCGCCACCAAAGTTAAAACACCAGAAAAGCCCAATGCTCCAAGAACCAAAGAGAGTAAGTACAAAGGTAGGTCTTGTACCGGATTTTCTAAAAATAAAGTATAAATTCCGAAGCCCATAAATGCCAAGAGAAGCATCAAAAGGAAATTATAAATAAGTTTGGAAAGAATGATGGATTCTGGGTTTGCTAAAGAGTAGTAGTAAGGGTGTCTATTCTTATGTTCCTGAGCAAAGCTCTTAGAAATAGCATTAATGGCCGTAAATAAAATGATTATCCAAAAAAGTGTGTTCCAAACCGGTGGTGTTAAGGAGTTTGACTTTATTCTGAAACTAAGATAACAGATGAAAACAGTGGAAACTAAGTACAGAATCATGCCATTAAAGGCATATTTGTTCCGCCATTCCAAAGTGAATTCTTTTCCCAAAAGTGCCAATATCTCTTTCATACGCTCTTCTGAGGGCAAATGTACTTCACAAATTACTTTGAACCATTACTTTTAGCAGGTTTCGATAGATCTAATATTTCTATATTTCTAAACCAGACTGGATGACCTTCTGCTTGAAGTGCTATATAACCTTCCTTTAAAAGAGTCCCAGCCATTTTTTTAGCCCATGTTTTGTCCTTTAACCATCGGTCGGTTTCGTCCAATTCCCAACCGCCAATTTGAGGTTTATAGTAGGTCAGTACCGTATCTCCTTCTACCACATGATGAACTATGGAATCTCCTAACACTATGGCTTCCACACTGACCCATTGATCTTCAAATGTTCTACCACTGGAATACATCATATGGTCCGTATAAAGTTTGTTGTCACGTACTACATGTGTTCCAGGTGATGCCAGATTACCTGTGGCTCTATCGTTGCTATCTATTCTTGAGAGGAACTGCATTTCTATAGATGCAGGAAAGTCTTGATTCAATTGCTGGCTAGCGGCAGATTGGGCATGAAGCATTACGCCGCTGTTGGCCTCAGCATAAAATGGGCTACCGGGTGTTAGCTCTCCAAAAATCCTGTATTGCATTCTTAATCTATACTTTGAATAAGGTACATGGTAGTATAGGTGCCCAAATTCATGCGTGAAAGTATCATATTCAGCATAATTAACTTTAATGATGCTGTCTTCTACAATAAAAGTGTTTTTATAGTTGTCGTTGAGTTCATGACCAGATATTTTAATGTCCCATCCGTCTAGATTTTTACCATTAAAAAGAGATACCCATTCCTCTTTAGGTTCTTCATTTTGGCAAGCAGTTAGGAAAAGAAAGAGCAGTGAAAGAATACTTAAATATTTCATGAATATTGTTTTAAGGGCTTTTGAGAACGAATTGAAAAATAAAGACAAATAGGCTTACGTATACAGGTAGAGTTAGCGAGTAAGAGTAACTATTAACTCATTACAACCGCAATTATAAGTGAATTTTATCAACATATAAATATTAAAGGTGCTATCTGTATGGAAACTAGATAGGTATCTCATTAGCTTACACCTGTATGTAAAAAGTCTTCTTTTATATTGAAATCTTACTATCTTTGTGGCACCTATTACTACTTAAGAGGGCCTACAAGACAATAAATACACTCTAAACATTTGTTGATATGACAAAAAAAACTACTTTATTTAAAGTAGGTAGAGGACTTGTAATGCATTCTTGTAAAAGTTCAACCCTCAAGAATTTATTTTCTGTTCTATGCCTTCTATTGATTGTGTTTCAGGTTAATGCTGCTCAAAGCGTTACTGGAAAAATAACCGACGAAAATGGTGAAGGCCTTCCCGGCGTTACCGTTATTGAAAAAGGAACCACCAGAGGGACATCTACTGATTTGGAAGGTAATTTCAAATTCGAAGCCTCGGATTCCAAATCTGTACTGGTGTTTTCTTTTATTGGTTACAGAACGCAAGAAATTGTGGTTGGTAACCAAACAAAAATCAATCTTTCTTTAGAGCCTGACGCTTCTCATTTAGATGAGGTTATTGTGGTAGGTTATGGTACCCAAAAGAAAGAGACCGTGGTTGGGGCTGTGGCTTCTGTAAAAGGAGAAGACTTGATTAAATCGCCTGCTGTCAATGTTTCCAACTCTATTGCTGGTAGAATACCAGGTGTCGTGGCTGTGAACAGAAGCGGTGAGCCTGGTGCAGATGGTTCTCAAATCAGGATTCGTGGTTCCAATACTTTAGGAAACAACAGTGCCTTAGTGGTCATTGATGGTATTCCAGACAGAGCAGGTGGATTTGAGCGTTTAAATCCAAACGACATCGAAAGCATTTCTGTACTTAAAGATGCTTCAGCGGCCATTTATGGAGCTAGAGCTGCCAATGGCGTTATCCTGGTAACAACTAAAAGAGGTAAAGACGGTAAGCCTGCTTTATCTTATCAGTTTAACCAAGGTTTTTCGCAACCTACAAAGGTGCCAGACTTAGCCAATGCCAGACAATACGCAGAGATGCTCAATGATTTAAGTGTGTATGAGCTTCCTACTTCTCAATGGCAAGCTGCAAACGATGCCTACAAAGCTACGGGTGCTTATGGTGACCGTACTGCACCTTATTCTCCGGAAGATATGGAGCTTTATTCTAATGGTTCTGACCCATGGGGACATCCAGATACCGATTGGTATGGTGAAACATTGAAAAAATGGTCTCCACAGTCGAAGCATAACATTCAGCTTATAGGTGGTGGAGAGAATGTGAAATACATGACATCTCTTGGTTATCAGAAGCAGGATGCCTATTATAAAAACTCTGCGACAGGTTACGAGCAGTACAACATGAGAATTAATTTGGATGCCAATATTAATAAGTATGTTGATTTACAAATTGGAGCGGCTCTTCGTGAAGAATATAGACATTATCCTACAGAGTCTGCCAATGCTATCTTTAGAATGTCAATGAGAGGTAAGCCAAATCAGCCAGCATTTTGGCCAAATGGTAAGCCAGGTCCAGATATAGAGAACGGTCAAAACCCAGTGGTTGTTACCACAGATTTGACGGGTTATGATAGAGACAGAAGAGACTATATTCAAACTAACGGCTCTTTAAACATTAGAATTCCGGGCGTTGAAGGTCTTAAGTTTACAGGTACTGCGGCCATTGATAAGTCTATAACAACAACAAAAAGATGGCAAATACCTTGGACCTTATATGAAAAAGGAAATGGTTTTGAAGCTGATGGTGTGACGCCAGTGTTGGTTCCTAATAAAAGAGGACCTGCCGAGCCTAACTTGTCTCAAAGTAATTCAAATCAGCTTAATATCTTATTAGGAGGAATTGGTACTTATGAGAAGAAATGGGGCGAGCATTCTGCTACTATATTAGCGGGGGTTAACAGAGAGACCATTGAGGGAGATAACTTTAATGCTTATAGAAGATATTTCCTTTCGCCAGCCATTGACCAAATTTTTGCTGGTGGTGACTTAGAGAAGAATAATGGCGGTGGTGCTTTTGAGAAAGCACGTTTAAATTATTTTGGTAGAATAGCCTATAATTATAAAGAGAAGTATTTAGCTGAGTTTCTTTGGAGAAATGACGGTTCTTATATCTTCCCAGAGCAGACAAGATTTGGGTTTTTTCCTGGATTCTTGGCGGGTTGGGTGATGTCTGAAGAAAGCTTTATTAAAAATATTCCTGCCATTAGCTTCTTGAAATTGAGAGGTTCTTGGGGACAAATGGGGAATGATAATATTGAATACTTTGGCGTTCTACAAGAGTATCAGTTCTTGTCTACTTATGGTTTTAACAGTTACATTATTAATAACTCAGAAACCAAAACGTTGTTTGAAACGCGAGTTCCTAACCCAGCTATTACTTGGGAGGTGGCTAATAACGCCAACATTGGTCTTGAAGGAGATCTTTTTAAGAGCTCATTATTCTTCGAACTAGATTTATTTTATAATAAGAGAACCAATATCCTTTGGAAAAAGAATGCTTCCGTACCTCAAAGTACAGGATTGTCCTTGCCAGCTGAAAACATTGGTGAAGTTGCCAATAAAGGATTTGACTTTAATTTAGGTTATAGAGGTCGTTCTGGTGATGTCAAATATGAAGTAAGTGTAAATGGTGGCTATGCTAAGAATAAGATTCTTTTCTGGGATGAAGCAGCTGGAGCACCAGATTGGCAAAAATCTACAGGTAGACCTATCAATACTTTCATAGTGTATCAGTATGATGGTGTATTTAAAGACCAAGCAGAAATTGATGGCAACCAGCTAGATTATTCAGCCTTGGTTAATACGCTTCGACCTGGTGATATGAAGTATAAAGATTACGATGGAGATGGTAAGATTACGCCAGATGATCAAGTGAGAATGGACTTCAATAACATTCCCCTTTTCCAAGGTGGTGCTAACCTATCTGTTTCTTATAAAGCATTTGACTTATCTGTATTGATTCAAGGTGCTTTCGGTGCTAGACAATACATCAGTGCTGGTGAGTCTGGAAATATTGGTAACTACTTCTTAGATATTTACCAGAACAGATGGACCGTAGATAATCCAAGTAGTGTAGATCCAAGAATTGCCAACAGAAGTGATCAGTATTTCTCAGGTGGAAATACTTACTGGTTCAGAAAAGCAGATTATATCCGTTTAAAGAACTTTGAAGTAGGATATACTTTACCAGCTGCTTTGAGCTCAAAAATAGGCCTAAGCAACTTTAGAATTTATGCTAATGGATTGAACTTGTTTGACATCATGAACAAGCTAAAAGTGTTAGACCCAGAATCTGCGTCTACTAACGGTCAGTATTACCCACAAGCTAGAGTATTAAATACTGGCGTTTCTATTACATTTTAATTAAGGACAAATGAAAAAAACGAAATATATATTATTACCAATTCTCATTTCATTATTCTCAGTAACAGGCTGTAGTGATGACTTTGTGAACACACAACCACTCGGTGAGGTTTCAGAAGCATCCGTTTGGACAGATGCGGCATTGGCAGAAGCAGCGGTTACTAATATCTATAGAGGTATTGGAAACGGTGGTTTTGATGAGCAAATGTTAGCTTCTTTAACAGATGAGACCATGTTTACGCACCCAGGTAGAGGAATCACCACTGTTACGGAGTCAAGATCTAATTCGGCTGATCCGGGTTGGACAAATAACACCTATGAATGGGGAAATATGTTTACCTATATCAGGGCAGCTAATGTGGCTATTGAGCAGTTGACTGAGCCTCAAATTGATAATTCAGGAGGATTAGTGGATCGCTTAATGGGCGAGGCTAAATTTCTTCGTGCCTATTATTATCAGCAGTTGCTTCGTTATTATGGTGGGTTTCCTATTATCGCTAAAAGTTATGGCTTATCTGATGATGATTTCTTGGTAACAAGAGACAGCTACGAGGATTGTGTGAACTTCATTGTTAAAGATTTAGATGATGCCGCTACTTTATTGGCCGGCAAAAATCCAGCTACAGGAAGATCAACAGAATTAGCCGCTTTAGCTTTAAAATCGAGAGTTTTACTTTATGCTGCCAGTGATTTACATGATATACCAAAGGCATCTGCCAAGTCATCTGTAATTTCTGGCTTTTCTAAGAAAGACTTATTGGGTTATACTTCTGGAAGCCAACAAACCAGATGGCAGGCCGCCAAAGCTGCTGCAAAGGCAGTATTGGACAAAGGAACTGGAAGCTTGTTGAATTACTCTGAGCCTGTTTCTGCGGCGAAAGGAAAAGAAAACTACATGAACAATTCTTTGTCAAGGAATGGCGGAGAAAGTGAGCTAATCTTAGGTAGATATTTCATTGCTGCTAAAAGAGAAGGGGGAGGGCGTCAAGGACTTTTCAACGGACCAAACGGTTATAATAACTGGGCAGGTAACACCCCCGTTTCTTTATTAGTAGATGATTATCAAATGATGGATGGTTCTTCATTTGATTGGAAAAAAGCAGAGCATGCTGCAAAACCTTATGAAAATCGTGACCCAAGATTTTATGCATCTATTCTTTATGATGGAGCACAGTGGAAACCAAGAGCATCTGCAAACCAGCCTAGAGATCCATTAGGTCAGATTCAGACAGGACAGTATGAGCTTCCAAGCGGAGATACACATTTTGGTTTAGATACTAGAAATGGTCCTATTGAAGATTGGAATGGTAGCTACACAGGTTATTATATCAGAAAATTCACAGAGCCTGCTGCTGATTTTGTAGATCAAAATACATGGCAGGAAATTCCTTGGCCAGTCTTGAGATACACAGAAGCTGTTTTAAACTATGCAGAAGCTTGTATTGAGTTAGGTGAAGATGCAGAGGCTATTAAGTGGATAAATAAAGTTCGTTTTAGAGTAGGTATGCCTGCTATTTCTGCCACAGGAGATGCTTTAATGAAACTTTACAGACAAGAGAGAAGAATAGAGATGGCTTTTGAAGAGCAGCGTTATCATGACGCCAGAAGATGGATGATTGCTAAAGAAACTTTAGGAAGAAAGGCCAATGGTATCAATATCGTAGGTACGCTTAAGCCAGGTAAAACTATTGGTGTCTATAAATATGACCCTACCATATATAATTACTCATATACTGTAATTAATATGGATGAAGGAAAAGAAAATAGACAGTGGGCAGATAAAATGTACTATTTGCCAATCAATAGAAACGAAATAAATAGAAATGCAAACTTGGTTCAAAATCCAGGTTTTGAGTAATTGAATCTATTTAAACCGAATTGAAAAAATCTATCCCTAAATTGGGATAGATTTTTTTTACATTTATATATACATGAAAAAACACCTTAAGCTAGACTTACTTACGCTTTTCTTAGGCATTTTTATGCTCGTTTCTTGCACTTCTTCAAGCCCTGAGGAAGAAGAAAAGGAAGGAACATTATTTACCCTACTATATCCAACTAAAACTAATTTGAACTTCCAGAATACCCTAACGGAAGGCCTCAATACCAACATTTTAATGTATGAATACTTCTATAACGGAGCTGGTGTGGCCACAGGTGACTTCAATGGCGACGGCAGAGAAGATTTATACTTTACAGCTAATTTATCTGACAATAAACTCTATTTAAATAATGGAGATTTTAATTTTCAGGATGTCACAAAAATAGCTGGGGCAGGTGGAAGACCGGGTCCTTGGAAAACAGGTGCAACCATGGTAGACATAAATGCAGACGGTTTACTTGATATATACCTTTGTTATTCTGGGGCATTGCCTCCACAAAAAAGAGTGAATGAGCTCTTTGTTAACCAAGGCAATAATGACAGTGGTATTCCTATATTCAAAGAAGAAGCCGCTAAATATGGTTTAAACAGCCCTGGTTTTAGTAATCAAGCGTACTTTTTCGATGCAGATTTAGATGGAGATTTAGATATGCTTTTGTTGAATCATAACCCCAAAAACTTACCGATTCTTAATGAAGCCAGTACGGCCGAATTTATGCGGACAGACGACCCTGAAATGGGACTGAGATATTTTATGAACCAAGAGGGGTTTTATAAAGATGAAACGAAAGGCTCGGGTATAAATGGTTCTGCTTTAAGCTATGGCTTAGGTTTAGGTATTTCTGACTTTAATCAGGATGGCTGGCCAGATTTTTATGTGTCTAATGATTATTCTGTTCCAGATTACATCTATATCAATCAAAAGAACGGCAAATTTAAAAATGAAATAGACAATAGCATAGGGCATACCAGTCAGTTTTCAATGGGTAATGACATGGCCGATATCAATAACGATGGCTTGGTGGATATCTTCACGTTAGATATGCTCCCGGAAGATAATAGACGTCAAAAACTTCTTTTAGCACCAGACAATTTTAACAAATTTGACCTCAACGTACGCAGTGGGTTTCATTACCAGTACATGCGAAATATGCTGCAGGTCAATAATGGGAACGGTACGTTTTCTGAGGTAGGTCAGCTTGCTGGTATCTCTAATACAGATTGGAGTTGGTCGGCACTTCTAGCAGATTATGATAATGATGGTTGGAAAGACCTCTTTGTAAGTAATGGGTATTTTAGAGATTATACCAATCTGGACTTCATCAAATACATGGACGATTTTGTGAAGGAAAAAGGGAGATTAGTGAGAGATGATGTATTGGAAATTATATCTCATATGCCATCATCAAATGTAGGTAATTACATTTTTAAAAATAAAAATGGTAACGGTTTTGAAAACGTGACCAAGAATTGGGGCTTGGCTGAGGCGTCAAATAGTAATGGGGCTGTTTATGTAGATTTAGATAATGATGGCGACTTGGATCTTGTGGTTAATAATATCAATAAAGCCGCTTTTGTTTTTAGAAACGATGCTACCAATAATTACTTAAAAGTAAAGCTGAAGGGTTCTGATAAAAACACTTTGGGGATTGGGGCAAAGCTTACCGCAGAAATAGGTCAAAATAAAATGATTTTGGAACAGTATATCGGGAGAGGTTACCTTTCGTCGGTATCTCCCATCTTAAATTTAGGATTAGGGAAAACGGATAAAATAGATAGGCTTACCATTGCTTGGCCAACCGGAGAAGTGGAAGAATTGTTAAACGTGATGGCCAATCAGACGCTTAAAGTGGATTTTAAGAATGCACAAAAAAAAGAAAAGGAAAAAACTATTACCGTACCACTTTTTAGCCAAATATCTTCTCCTCTAAACATTACACACCAAGCTCCAAAATATAGGGATTTTGACCGTCAACCGCTTTTGATTCATGAGCAATCTTTTAATGGACCTTTCATGATCAAAGAAGATGTCAATAATGATGGTTTAGATGATGTCTTTATTGGCGGATCAGTAGGTCAAAGTGCTGCTCTTTTTATTCAAAATAATAATGGTGGTTTTTCTAAAGTTTCAAATCTGGGTCTTGAAATTGATAAAATGTATGAAGATACAGACGCCCTTTTCTTGGATGTAAATGCAGATGGGTTTAAAGACCTTTATGTGGCGAGCGGGGGGTATCATCAGCTGGGAGCAGTCGACGCCTTATTGGCCGACAGGCTATATCTCAATGATGGAAAAGGGAGTTTCTCTAAGGTGAAATTGTCTTTAGAAAACACGGCCACATCTTGTTTAGCAAAAGAAGATATCAATGGTGATGGGCTGGTAGATGTTTTTGTAGGTGGAGGTATATTGCCAGGAAGATATCCTGAAGTTTCGGAAAGTTACTTTTTGATAAATAATGGCAAAGGAGGCTTAAATAAGCAAGCTATAAGGGGTCTTGGGAAGGTAGGCTTGGTAAAAGAAGTGAAATGGGCAGATTTGGATGGCGATAAGTCTTTCGAAATGATTGTGGTAGGGGAGTGGATGGGCATAAAAGTTTATAAGAATAATAAGGGAACACTGACAGATATCAGCAATAAGTTTTTTGATCAGGAGCTTTTGGGCTGGTGGAATACCATAACTATTAAAGACTTAAATGGTGATGGTCATCCAGATTTAGTGGTGGGAAACGAAGGATTAAATACGCAGTTTAAAGCGAGTAAAGCAGAGCCATTAGAGCTTTATGCAAAAGACTTCGATTCTAATGGAATAGTGGATCCGCTGTTTTGTTTTTATATTCAAGGGAAAAGTTATCCTTATATCACGAGGGACGAATTGCTTAATCAATTGTCGAAGTTTCGTTCAGATTTCACCACCTATGCTAGCTTTTCTGAAGTTGGTTTAGATAAACTATTTCCTGAGTCAGAACTAAAAACGGCGAGTCATTTTAAAGCGGATTATATGTCGACTACCGTATTTTTAAGTCAGGCAGATGGTAAATATAAAATGGCTAATGTACCTTTGGAAGCTCAGTATGCACCCGTTTTTTCAATAAATGTTACAGATTTTGATAAAGATGGCTTTGAGGACATCCTTTTACTAGGAAATAATAGCCATAGTAAACTCAGGTTGGGTAAATCGGATGCTAATTATGGATTACTTTTAAAAGGAAATGGAAAAGGCGAATTTAAAACTGTTTCTCAAGTTAAATCGGGATTAAATATAAAAGGAGATGTACGGAGCTCTTTATTAATCAATAACAAGCTCTTTATAGGGATTAATGATATTGGAATAACAAGTTATAGTTTCTAAAAATAGATTTTATGAAGGTGATATTTTTGGTATTGGTTTCTTTATTCTCATTCATAGAGAAAAGATCGGCAGAGGCTAAATCAACAGCTGATTCTTGGAGTTCTGAGGTTTTGAGCCATTATGAACGACTTATTTTGTCTCATTATCCTGGTTTGACTTATCTCTCAGATAAGATTGGGATACAGGCTGAGGTTGAGGATGAGCAGGAAATCAAGAAGGAAAAGCCTGAGGATGAAAAAAATGAGGTGCCGGACTCTTTTTACATTTTAACCTTAATTGTCATTGTGATTTTGGCTTACCTTATGAATAAGAGAAAGCCATTAATGAATCCTTAACTCGGTATTTACAATTATTTCTTCGTAGGGCAATGGCTCGTCGTTTTCAATACACTGAAGCAGTAATTCTGCGGCTTTGGTACCCATAGTGTAGGGAAATTGCTCAACAGAAGCCACTGGTGGGTTTTCTAGTAGGCTTGTAATGGGTAAATTGGCAAAACTCACAAAAAGAATATCCTTATTGGGCATGATGCCTTTTTTTCTACAAGCTGACATGGCGTGAAGAGCTACGTAATCATTAAAAGTCAGAACTGCTTCAGGCCTATCTTCTAGTTCACAAAGTTCCAGCATTTTCTCCTCTGTTTCTTCTCTTGTCAGATTGGAAGACTTAATGTATTTCTGAGAAGTCTGAAGACCAAACTTCGAAATGGTCTCCAAGTACCCATTTAATCTTTCATCCGACACTTGAAGGTTTCCAGGGCCATTTATAATCGCAATTTTTTTGACACCTTTGTTTACCAAAAACTGAATGGCTTCTATACTACCCATGGTGACGTTGCTTCTTACTTTATTGGCTTCAAGATTTCTGGGTACTCTGTCAAAAAAAACCACTGGAATGCCATATTCTTCTAAAACTTTAAAGTGACCATAATGATTGGTTTCTGCGGAAACGGATGCAATGAGTCCATCTATTCTGGTGGAAATAAATGCGTCTAACATTTTTTTCTCTCGTTCCAGATTGTCTCTAGACTGACTCACCATGACATGGTAATCATGTGGCAATACAGCGTCTTCAATAGCTGTGATGGCAATGGTGAAAAACTCCTCTTTTAAAAAAGGAAGAAGCACACCAATTTTAAGCGTTTTATTATTTTTTAAAAGTAAGGCTGCAGGGTTTGGAACATAATGAAGCTTACTAGCCAATGCCTTAACACGCTCCTTAGTTTTGATGCCAATTCTTGGATGATCATGTAGAGCTCTAGAAACTGTACTAGGAGATATGCCTAATTCAGTAGCAATATTCTTAATCGTTATGGTGGTTCGAGCCATTATGTGAGTAGCGTTTTTTCTATTGGCAAGTTACTATTAAATCCGCACTGAGTGCAATTGTTTGCACCTTTTATATAAGGACGTTTTTGGCTTTGTGCAAACGTTTGTACGGTGTTTAGGGCACTATTATGCATAACTTTTAATGGTAAGAATTATAAACCTATCTACATTTGTATTAGGCCAACTTTACAAGTAGATGTTTGTTTTTGAAACTTGGGCTAAAGTTAATTTAGCTTTAAGAATGACGAAACGTCATATATGGAATAAGGTTAAAATTTAGGTAGAGAATAAGGAAACTATGCCGACATTGTTGGCATAGTTTTTTAATGTAATTATTGACAATACCACTTTGGTTATTGTGGGTACAAGGAAACTTATTCTCTGAAATTAATAATAAAAACTGCTTTACAATAATGAATGAAACGGTAATATCCGAAGCTTTTGAAAGAGCGTATAATACATTACCCACTATTGCCGTAAGAGCCCCTGGTCGAATTAATTTAATAGGTGAGCATACAGATTACAACGATGGTTTTGTACTTCCAGCTTCCATAGATAAGGCCATTTACTTTTGTCTCTCCAAAAGGGAAGACAGGAAGGTGATATTTCATTCAGTAGACCTAAAAGATAGCCTTGCGATAGACTTGGACACATTGGTGAAGTCGGATAAAGATTGGGCCAATTTTCTTATTGGTGTTACCAAAGAGATTATAGATTCTGGAGGAGACTTGGTTCTAGGATTTAATTTGGCTTTTGGTGGAGATGTGCCTTTGGGAGCAGGATTATCCTCCTCCGCGGCCATTGAGAGTGGTTTGGGCTTTGCCTTAAATCAACTTTATAACCTCAACTTAAGTCTTTTAGATTTGGCCTTGGTGGCACAGAGAGCCGAACACAATTTTGCCGGAGTGAGGTGCGGCATTATGGATATGTATGCCTCTTTAATGGGCAGAGAGCATAAGGTAATTAAGCTAGATTGTAAAAACTTAAGTCATACTTATTTACCCTTCGATTTTGAAGAAGTAAACTTAGTTCTTTTTAATACGGGCGTAAAACATAACCTAGCAGACTCAGCGTATAATAAAAGAAGAGAGGAGTGTGAATTGGGCTTAAGTATTTTGAAAGGTATATATCCAAACGTTTCGAGCTTTAGAGACGCAGACCTTTCTATGCTGGAAGCCAATAAGTCAGCATTTGAAGCAAAAGTGTATCATAGGTGTCATTACGTTCTTTCTGAAGAGAAGAGAATGAAAGAAGCCACTGTGGCTTTGGAAAATGGAGCTTTAGAAACCTTCGGTCAATTGATGTTTGAAACACATAAAGGCTTAAAGAACGACTATGAAGTGAGCTGCAAAGAATTAGACTTTTTGGTAGATTTGGCCACAGAAAACAAATCCATTCTAGGTTCAAGAATGATGGGTGGAGGTTTTGGTGGATGCACCATAAATCTTATTAAAAAAGAGGCTGTTCAGGGAATAGTTGATGGTTTTAAGGTAAAGTACTTTGACAAGTTTCAAATCGAGCTAGAACATTTCGAGGTAAAAATTATGGATGGTTGTTCGGTCATCTACGATCTAGAAAACCATGAGCATAAGAATTCAAAATAAATAATGAGCTCTTCAAACACGCAATGTGAAATTTGTTTGAATTAAATTTGAATTAAAGATGATATAGATCATGTCATTTTTCAAGAAGGGTCTTATCCACTAATTTCTACACCATTACATTATTAAAGAGATAGGTTTTTACCTAGATCAGCTTTGAAAGCAGGTATCTTAAGTAAATGTTTTTAAAAGCGACGCAACCATTCTACATCTTCGTTTGTTGCAAAGGGGCGTTAGAAGTAAAATAGCTTTATCGCATGTGCCATAAAAGCTCAAAAATAACAGCTATTCTTGTGCCTGCGTCATTAATTAGATTAATTATCTCTTAATTTTGGGGCTTCGTTGTCAAAAAAATAAATGGATCGTAAACATCATCTTTCTAAGCTTAAATCTGAAGAATTCGATATTTGTATCATAGGTGCAGGTGCTAGTGGTTCGGGAGCAGCTTTAGATGCTATTCTTAGAGGTTATAAGGTAGCTTTAATAGATAGAAATGACTTCTGTGCAGAAACCTCTGCCAAGTCTACTAAACTTATTCATGGTGGTGTACGCTATCTGGAAAGGGCCTTTAAACAATTGGACTTGGAGCAGTTGAGACAGGTAAGGCATGGTTTGCATGAGCGTCATACGCTATTGAAAATAGCCCCGCATTTGGCTAAACCCATTCCACTAATTACGCCCGTTTTTTCTTGGTTCGAAGGATTGTATTATTCTATCGGTCTGAAAATATACGGACTTTTTGCTGGTGGAGACGGTATGCCGTCTGCCAAATGGCTGAGTAAAAAGGATACTTTGAAAAGGATGCCGGGGCTTACAGAAAAGATGCACAGCTCTGTGATGTATTATGATGGTACTTTTAACGACGCCGCCTTTAGTTTTGCATTGGTAAAATCTGCCGAACATAAAGGTGCTGTGGTCGCCAATTACGTTTCTGTTAATGCTTTCAAGAAAGATAAAGATGGTAAGATAGAGAAAGCCATTGTGCAAGATGAAAGCAATAGTGAATCATTTGAGATAAAAGCTAAGCTTTTTCTGAACTGTACGGGCCCTTTTGCAGACCATGTGAGATTAATGGCCGATAAGGACGAGGAATTAAGAATGAGGCCTGCCAAGGGTGTACATTTCGTTTTTCCATCTGAATTATTGACAGGGGAGGATGCCATGCTTATTCCAGAGACCAAAGACGGGAGAGTGGTTTTTGTGAAACCTCTAGGAAATAAAGTGATGGTAGGCACCACGGATACAGCCTATAATGACATGAATGAGGAACCTTTATTGGAATCGGAAGAGGTGGATTATCTGCTAGAAACCGTCAATCCTTTTTTAGAAACACCTTTAGAAAGAAAAGATATCGTTTCGGGTTTTGCGGGTGTAAGACCTCTTTTAGCTCCTAAAAGCAGTAAAAGGAAAGAAACGAAGTCTCTTCTGAGAGACCACGAAGTAGAATATTTGCCAGAATCTGGTCTTTTAAGCTTATTGGGTGGAAAGTGGACTACCTATAGAGTTATGGCAAAGGATGCGATAGATTATGCGGGTGTAATATTAAATAAAGAGGCAAACTGCAGTACGGATAAACAGCAATTGGTGGGAGCACAAAACGGTGCTTTTGTGATGGATGTTTATAAAGAAAAAGCTTCTCAACTGCTAGGAGTAGATACCGTGAAACATCTTTATGAAAACTATGGCGACCTCTCTTTAGAGGTGCTTATGTTGGTTCAAAAGGATCCAAAATTGGCAGAGAAACTTCATGAAAAGTATCCGTTTATTAAAGCCGAAGTGGTTTATGGTGTTAAAGGTGGCATGTGCGTAAAGCTGAGAGACTTTTTCTCAAGAAGAATTAGAATGGAACTGATGGATTGGGAAGCTACCAAAGAAGCTATAGACAAAGCGGCAGTTCTTTTTCAAAAGGGATTAGATTGGACCGATGAAGAATTAGAAAAAAACAAGAAGGAATACAGTGAGCTTTTAGACAAATTTCAGTCCGTTGCAGGAATTTAGTAGATATTTCTCTTTACAGCAGAACGAAAACTATTAGATTTGTGTTTTATTTAAACTGATTCTAAATAGCATTTAATTGGACAACACCACTCATATTTTATCCGATTTTTCTCCTGGAGAAACTGTCATGGTTGACGGTTTTAAGGACGAAGAACTTTCTTTAAAACTAATGGAGATGGGTTTTGTGCCTGGTACAGTTGTCAAGATTGACCGTGAAGCTCCCTTCGGTTGTCCGGTTTGTGTCACTATAGGTGGAGATTATCAGGTATCTCTTCGAAAATCTGAGGCCGCTACGGTTTTGGTTAAAAATCTTAAAAAATAGGAAGTATGAAAGTAGCTCTGATTGGTAATCCAAACAGTGGTAAAACTTCTTTGTTTAATCAGTTAACTGGTCTTAGGCAGAAAGTAGGGAATTTTCCAGGCGTTACAGTAGATAAGAAAATAGGAATAACCAAGCTTATTTCAGGTGAAAAAGTGGAGGTTGTAGACTTCCCGGGTACCTATAGTATTTATCCTACCTCTGTAGACGAGCAAGTGGTTTTGGAGGTGCTCTCAAATCCTAAAAATATTGATTATCCAGATTTGGCCGTGGTGGTGGTGGATGCCTCTAATCTTAAAAGAAACATGTTGCTTTTCGAGCAGGTTTCTGATTTAGGAATTCCAACTGTTTTAGCTCTTAATATGCTGGATTCTGCCTTAGACGCGGGAACAGAAATAGATACTTTAAAGTTAGAAAAACACCTTGAGGTACCAGTTGTAGAACTTAATGCCAGAGAGGGAATAGGTGTAAACGGACTAAAAATTGTTATAGAAAAGGCTCTAGAAGACAGAAAAGTGCATTATAATAATGATGCCAAGAGCGTTTATGAAGATGCTATTTCTGCCGTTAAAAAGGAATTTAATATTGAGAATGATTATCTAGCCAGTCAATATTTAGCTCAAAGTAAAAAGCTATCGTTTCTGACCAATGATGAGAAGTTCAAGATTTCTGAGATATCTCAGAAATACGGTTTTAATGCTAGAACTTTTCAGTCGGCCGAAACCTTGGCACACTTTCAGGATATATCTCAAGCCTTAAAAGAGGTTGTTAAAAATGCGGATGTTAAGAAGGAATCTAGAACGGAAAAAATAGATGCCATTTTACTACATAAAGTTTGGGGCTATCTGATTTTCTTGGGAATTCTGTTTGCTATTTTTAATGCTGTTTTTGCCTTAGCAGAATATCCAATGGACTGGATAGATGGGGGCATTGCTCAGGTAAACGATTGGTTGAAAACCACACTTCCTGACAGTAAATTGACGTCGCTTTTAACAGATGGGATTGTGGCTGGGATTGGTGGAGTCATTATGTTTATTCCACAAATTGCTCTTTTGTTTGCTGGTATAGCCATTTTGGAGGAATCGGGTTATATGGCTAGGGTAGTGGTGCTAATGGATAAGCTCATAAGAAGATTTGGAATGAGTGGAAAATCGGTGGTTCCGCTAATGTCTGGTATAGGCTGTGCGGTGCCTGCGGTGATGTCTGCTAGAACCATCGGAAACTGGAAAGAAAGACTGGTGACCATTATGGTGACGCCATTAATGAGCTGTGCAGCCAGGTTACCTATTTATACTATTTTGATAGCCTTAGTTGTGCCTAATACCAAGTTTTTAGGTCTTTTGAGTATGCAGGGTGTGGCTTTAATGGGACTTTATCTTTTAGGTTTTGTTTCTGCTTTGTTGGCTGGCTGGGTGATGAAGAAAATTCTAAAGTCCAATGAGCGAAGCTTCTTTGTAATGGAGCTGCCAACTTACAAAGCCCCTAGATGGGGACAGGTTTTTTATACCATTTATGAAAAAGTAAAAACCTTTGTCTTTGAAGCAGGAAAGGTCATATTGGCTATTTCCATAGTTTTATGGGTGTTGGCATCTTATGGTCCTGGTGATAAAATAGAGCAAGCTCCTGAAATGGTAGCCGCTGCCAAACCAGAGCTTTCAGGAAACGATCTGACCAACGCCATTGCCAGTTATCAATTGGAAAATTCTTACGCAGGGTATTTTGGGAAGGCCATAGAGCCAGCCATCAAACCTTTGGGTTACGATTGGAAAATAGGGATAGCTTTGATTACATCATTTGCCGCTCGTGAGGTGTTTGTAGGCACCATGTCTACCATCTATAGCATTGGAGGGGACAGTGCCGATGATAATAGCATTAAAGCCAGATTACGAAGAGAAGTGAATCCTGAAACGGGAGAGCCGGTTTTCAATACTGCTACCTCGTTTTCGCTGCTTATATTCTACGTTTTTGCTATGATGTGTATGAGTACCATTGCCATCGTATATCGAGAAACCAAGGGCTGGAAATGGCCAATGATTCAGCTGGGTTACATGAGCGTCTTGGCTTATGTTTCTGCCTTTATTGTTTATCAGATTTTGAAGTAAGGATTTTTACCAATAAAGGTTTTGTCTCTAGCGAAAGCCAGTGACTTGTAAATATGGATTGGAATTTAGACTATTCTAGGGCCTTCTGAAGGAGATATTATAAGTACCTCTCACTTTCCCTTATCGCAAGGTCATTAATACTGGCATATCGTTTTTGCATAAGCCCATTCTCATCAAATTCCCAATTTTCATTTCCATAAGCTCTGAACCATTCGCCATTTTTGTTTCTATATTCATATTCGAATCTTACCGCAATTCTATTTCCAGAATGGGACCAATATTCCTTCTTTAGTTTATATTCCAATTCGTTTTTCCACTTATTGCTTAGGAAATTTACAATTTCTTCGCGGCCGTTAACAAATACATTTCTATTTCTCCATTCGCTATCAACGGTGTAAGCTAGGGAAACCTTTGCAGGGTTCTGAGAATTCCATGCGTCTTCCGCCATCTGTATTTTTTGCTTTGCGGTTTCAACGGTAAAAGGTGGGAGAGGTTGTTTTTGCTCCATATGATTTGATTTAAATGATGTTGTTTACAATGAGTTTTGACTTTTCAATTATCTCATTGGATTGAAAGAGTTGACTTTCTATGATTGAACTCTCAAAGAGTAAATAAATGTGTGTTGATAATATTTCATCCGGAATTTCACAACTAAAGAAGTTTCGTAAATCATTTTTATGATTCTGGATAATTGCTAGGATGTCCTTTTGTTCTTTGGATATTTCGGATAGTATATTCAAAAAGCTGCAGCCTCTAAAGTTTTCGGTCTCATTCATGTAAATCAAGAAGTTGAAAGCGGCCAATATTTTTTCTTTGGAATTGAGAGCTGGAGATACAAAACTTTGCATCTGGGCAAACCAAAAATCATGTCTTGTATTTAAGAATTGTGCACATAAATCATTTTTAGATTTAAAATGCAGGTAAAAGCTTGCCTTGGCAACTTTTGCTTCGCTTATTATTTGGTTAATTCCGGTGCTATTGTATCCTTGTTGATGAAACAATATGGAAGCAGTTTCCTGTATTCTATCACGTGGTGAACTCATTTACTTTTTTTTACAAAACTATAAATATAAAATAGACATACAAGTCTGTCTACTATGTTTTTTGAGAAAGTTTATCGTGTTAAAGGAATAGATATTTGGTTAATCTTTTTTCTTACTACTGAGTTTCCGCAGTGACTCCGTTTTTTACTTCTGCCACAGGACGCTAGAATTCCTGAGCTGACTCCGGGAATAGGGAAAAGGTGTCAAGCTAAATGTCTTCTACTTATTCTTTGTGCTGATGCCTATCCTCTAAGTAAAAGTCATGTTCGCAGAAAGGGCAGTGTACCTTTTTAGAGCCTTGTCGTTTCCCGCGAATTTGTTCTGCAAATCCACTCGCCAAAATACCTGTAGGAAGAGCAAAAATGGAAACGCCAAGTATGGCCATAAGTCCGCCTAGAACTTTCCCCAATGGCGTAATTGGATGCATGTCGCCATAACCAACGGTGGTCATCGCATTTACACCCCACCAAAGTGAGGCAGGGATAGAAGAGAAAGCTTCAGGCTGAGCTTCTTGCTCTATATAAAAAGCAAGGCTTGAAGAGATTAAAAGCAGGAAAATAATGAATGAAATACTAAGCAGGAGTTCCTCTTTTTTCTCCTTTAACACATTTTGAATAACACGTAAGGCATGAAAGTATCTGCTAACCCTAAAGAGCCTGAAGATACGTAGGAGTCGAAGTATCTTTACGAAGCTTAAATCCGTTCTGAACAACGAAAAATAGAATGGGAAAATAGCTAGAAAATCAATGATTCCCCAAGGAGAAAAAATAAACTTAATTCTTCCCCAAAATGGGTGTCTATATTCGGCTTTTTCTACACTAGACCAAACTCTTAAAATATATTCAATGGAGAAAATAGATACGGAGAAGAACTCAAAATCTAAGAAGAACCGGCGATATTGGTTACCAAAACTTGGTACCGTATTGAGTATAATGGCGACGGTATTAAGGAATATTAGAATCGAAAGAGCAATGTTTACAATAAAGCTTAATCCACGCTTTCGCTGAAACTTAATTTCCAAAATCTCGTGAACTCTTTTTCGCAGTGTCAAAATTCGTTGTTTAACTATTCACAAGTATAGGGTTTTATGAGCTATTTATGGCGACCAAACATACATTTTTTACGATTAACCTTAAGCGTTTATGTATACCCGAGCAAGTAGTAGTTAAATACTTCTTCGAAATAGAATTTACGATGTACGAAGAATCTTATCCATTTTTCTCCCTTTTGCTAATTCATCTACCAGTTTGTCTAAATATCTGACTTGTTGTGTCAAAGGTGTTTCAATATCTTCTATCCTGTAACCACATATCATTCCTTTGATCAGGGGTGCGTTTGGGTTTAGTTTTGCTCTTTCAAAGAATGTTTTAAAAGTTATCTTTTCTTCAATGAGTTCTTGTAACTTTTCTTCATCAAAACCAGTGAGCCATTTAATGACTTCATGGAGTTCTGTTAGGGTTCTGCCTTTCTTTTCCACTTTAGTAATGTAATGTGGATAGACAGAGGCGAATGTCAAAATTGCTATTTTTTCGTCATGAGCAGGAGTTGTATTAGGCATAATGGCGTATTTTGGTTTGAACAATACTTTCTGCTAGCTAATTTAAAACTTATTTACAGCAATTTCTTTCGACGCTTTACTTTGCGTTCCCCAAATGTGTAGGTTTCCTTCTTTATCTATTTCTAAGCCAGCAGCGGAGCCAAAATCAACGCCATTGGTAGTTTTAAAAGTTTTACTGGCTACTTGTTTCATTATCGGGTCAAAAGCTTCTGGATGACTAACAAGAATTAAGTCGGCGTAGCTAACGTTTGCTTTGCTGTAAAAACCGATAGCGTAAATGGCGTTTTCATCTCTAAGAAGATTAATTGACTGATAGCCTGCCCAGTGGTCTGGGGCAGTAAATGAATGTAATATTTCTTGTTCTTGCTTTTCTGGATTAACCGCGTAAAAGTCCCAAATCCTGCTATCCCAATTACTTACCACCATAAGATAATCACTGTTTAGGGCTAATAAACCTACAGCTCCTGAGGTTTGCTGTTCGGCTTCGCCCGCTCTATTAATATTTAAGGAATGGAGAGTCTTTCCTAGATTATCGTTCTGGTAATTATAAAGTCGAACTTTAGAAGAGGTTTTGATGATATTATCTTCAATGCCAACGGCTAAATAGTCGCCACTTACCTGAATGCCGCCAGCATGTCTATAAGGGTTGTCCATGAGAGCGATGAGCTTTTCTGTCTTTTGTGAGGCTAAGTCGGCCTGCAAGATGTAAGCTAAAGAAGAAGAACTGCCAGATATTAAAAGCTTCTGATCAATGACTTGTACACCCTGAAAGTGGCCTCCATCGCGAGGCACGTTTAAGTTATTTTTTAGGATAAATACCGTGGGCTCAGAACTTATGCTGTCAAATGCTTCAGGGGCGTTTTTAAGTTGCTGGGCAAAGCTTTGAATTGGGCTCAAACTGAGGCCAATCATAATGCAGAGTGCCATGAGTATAGTTCTACGGTATGGCGTAAAAGATGATTTCAACTTTTCAGACATCAGAATAATATTCTATGAGATTATTTAAACATAAATCTAGGTACTTTTTAATTGCTTTAGAATGTTTAGGAAAATGCTCTACGAAGTTTTCAGTTTTGTAGGGGTGTTAATTAGCCTCTGGCTGATATGGAGGAGTTTTAAGCTTTTTAAGGGTGAATGATAGAACTAGTACAAATCAGAGGTTTGATATCACCTTAGCGAAGTTTTTAGCTTCGCTAAGCGAACCATTTTATTTAAAGTTTTACATTTCCCCACCAAAACTTTTTTATTTCAAAGCAGTTGCTTAGTTTTGTGTCATCAATGGGAAGACAAAAAGCATATTGTGAAGAAGAGGTGATAGAAAAGGCGATGGCTGTTTTCTGGAAAAATGGCTATGAGGCTACTTCTGTCCGTATGCTAGAAAAGGAAATGGGCATTAATCAGTTTTCTATCTATGCTAGTTTTGGCAATAAGCAGGGTGTCTTTTTGGAGAGTGTGAAGTGTTATAAGAAGAAGTTGAGCTGTATTACGGATAAGCTAAAGGCTTCTGAAAATGGCCTGCTTGGTATCAAGGAATACTTTTACGATTTTCAGGAATTTTCAAAAGACAGTGAATTAAAAAAGGGCTGTATGGTAGCGAATACCATGAGCGAAACATGTGAAAAATCGGACCCTACTGTTTTAGAGGAATTGATGAAGTTTTCTAACAGTTTAAAAGACCTTTTCAAACAAAATTTGGCACAGGAAGCGGGAAGAGACGCTCAGGATATTGAAAGGCAGGCCAATTATTTGATGATTTCACTTCAGGGTTTATCTCAGGCTTCCAGGGTTTATTCTCAGGAGCAATTGGAGGACTTTATTGAAACAACGTTTAAAAACTTATAGATTTTTTTTGATTAATAGCTAAGCATTTGCTTAGTAAAATATAGATATAAACAATGGATATAGGTAGACTAAAAGTAGGGGATAAGGCCCCTCATTTTACCACAAAGGATATTCGTAATCATAAGGTGACGCCTTTTCAGGCTAACAAATGGACATTAGTGTCGTTTCACCGTTTTGCGGCTTGCCCTTTCTGTGTTTTACGGACCAATGAGCTTGTCAGCAGGTATGATGAGTTTGGAGAAAATGATATTGATATTATCAGTATTTGGCCTTCTAGTGCAACGGCTATGTTGAAAGTAGGTGAGCATGCTACCACACCCTTTCCGATGGTTTCTGATGAAAAGAAAATCATTTTTGAAAAGTTTGGGGTAACAGAATCCTCTAAAAGTGCTGCCATCAAGTTGTTACTTCATCCAAAACTCGTTTGGGATGCCACCAAATTGGCCATGAAACTAAAAGACGAAGAAACAGACATGGATCATGCCTTATTACCTGCCGAATTTTTGGTCAATCCAGAAGGAGAGATAGTGCTAGCTCATTATGCCGAGCATTACGGAGACCACGTGCCAGTAGAAGATTTATTGACAATGGCGAAATCAGATACCCGAGTTTTGGCATAGGCCTAAACTTCTTTTATATTTTTTTACACCAAATCTAAGCGAACGCTTAGTAAATTTTAATAACAAACATATTTATGAGTTTTACTATCGAAGGTAAAGTAGCCTTAATCACAGGAGCAAATCGTGGAATCGGAAAAGCGATTACAGAGTCTTTTATAAATCACGGAGCTAAGAAAGTGTATTTGGCCGTGCGTGATGTTAATTCTACAAAAGCACTAGAAGAAAAATATGGTGATAAAGTAGTGACACTTCAGGCCGACTTGACCAACCAAGCTTCTATTAATGCATTGGCTGGAGCGGCAAAAGATGTAGACATTGTGGTAAACAATGCAGGAATAGCAAAATTAGCTTCACCGCTAAGCGAAAATGCAGAAGAAGCATTGACACAAGAGTTGGACGTGAATGTCTTTGGTTTATTACGCGTTGCAAATGCATTCGCAGGAATTTTAGAAAGCCATAAAGGAGCTTTGGTACAGTTAAACTCTGTGGCGTCTATTAAAAACTTCCCAGATTTATCAACTTATTCAGCCTCAAAAGCGGCTTCTTATTCTTTGACGCAAGGTTTGAGAGTAAAGTTGGCTGAGAAAGGTGTTAGTGTTTTAAGTGTTCATCCAGGGCCTGTCGCTACAGACATGGGAGCAGCGGCAGGTTTTGAAGAAGCAGCAGATCCTTCAATCGTTGCGGAAGGAATAGTGAGTTCCCTGAAAGCTGGAGATTTCCACTTGTTCCCGGATGAGTTGGCGAAGCAGTTTGAAGGTGCTTACCAATCGTTTTCAGACAATGTGGTTATGGCTTAAGTTTGGTGTTACTAAAAACCATAATTTTCTATTTTTGGAATTTTAAATTAAATCATATTACAATTAATTCCATGATTTGTAATTAGGTCATCTAGGGTTACAAGGGATAAAACTAAATGAGGATTCTGTAATAAGGATGTCTTCAAAATCATTTGCCGTAGAAATTTGTAACCTGGTTTCTAAGAGCTGAGTATCACGATTGTATTTGGTGTATAGACTGCGTAACATTAAATCACCATTAAACTCTGTTAGAGAGAATGAACAATTTGAATTGCAAGTGCCCGGCGTAACAGTCCAAGAAGTGCTCATGAAATCGGAAACAGTAAAGAGTTTTTGTGGGTCAATAAGTTCTATTTTATGATATGTTTTCGTTAGATAGTATAATTGATTATTATAAAAAACTGTGGAATAGATTCGGTCGTATTGTTTCAAGGGGCTAGATTCTAATACCGTTGCATTTCTTAAGTTAATTTTATCAAGCACTGTTTGTGCATTTCCGTTAGAGTAATTCTCTTCTATTTGATAAATGCTCAGCGTATCTGATTGAATATATAATTTTATTTTCGAGCCTGCTTTTTTAATATCAATTACCTTTTCTAGTTTATTAAGACTAATATTTAATCGTTTCAGTTCAAGAAAAGATTTATTAAGACTTGAGCTTAGCCAGTAAATTTCATTTGTTTCAGAAAGGAAGAATTTATTAGATTCTTCAATTTCAAAATAATCCGATTGCGATTTATCAACCTTTAGTTCGGAGACTATTTTATTGTTCTTTAAATAGATTAAATTAGGTTCTTCAGGTTTTTCCAAAGTAGTATTTAAGAAAATTATGACTTCATTGTCGTTGAAAAATTTAAAAGTCATTCCCGTATTCGGGTAGTAAGAATGAGGGCTTATTAATGTGGTGCTTACTACTTGATATCCTTGAGTATATTGAACTATTTCTAACTGATTTTTTTTGTTAAATCTTATATTATACACATGTCCGTTAAAGAATTGAAAATTTTCTTCGGGAAGCGTATTTTGGTCTAAAATATTGCCGGCGTAATCATAGTGAATAAACAAATCTGACAATTGCCTCACATCCGAACAGTAATTCATATCATCATATTTATCCTCCTTTATGTAATTTTCTAAATAAATATTCACTAGACCATCTATCTCAGGGCCGAACTTTGCCTTTCTATAAATTCGGTCATTGTCAGTAAAAAGTGATTTTTTGCTTTCAAGAATGGTTACCTCACAGCTAGAAAATAGATAAAAGAGAGTAATAAAAATCAACTTAACTTTCATTTTCTTATTTTTTGTAATGGAATCTTAATCAAGAGGCCAGGAAGAAAGCCTAAAATATGTTTATTAGTATTGTATATACTTAGAGATTCATAGCTTTTATAGGATGCCATCTTATAGTAAGTCATGTTTAAAATGATATTCAAGCTTATCTTGCTATCTGGTCTAATGCCCATTCCAAGGAAGATAGCTGGATAATATCTGAGTTTGGTACTTGTTTCATCCTTGAAATCAATCGTGCTAAATAGACCTGTATAGCCTAATAAAGGCCTTATCGTATTTTGTGTAAGATAGGCAAATGTAAAACCATGGGATATAGCAAAATCTCTTTTTAAAGTAGATTCTAAGACATTGAAAATTTTAACATGACAAATACCAATGTTGGTGCTAAAATTCCATTTGGCAAATCTTCTAGGGAATAATTTCCTGTTAAAAGTTACACCATAAGTTGGCATGTTTCCCAAAAAATGTAAACTTATTGAGTTTTTAGAGGTCGGTGCAGAGGTTGAGTCTAAGTTTAAACTTCCGTAGGATTCGGTATAGAATAGAGTAATTGCTATTAATAAAAAATAGGTTTTCATTCAGCGGATTCTAGTTTCTTTCAGAATTTAAGTCTAAAATAATTATTATTAATAGATAAAGTAGCCCAAAACAAATGATTTCTATCTGAATTTTGTAAGCAAAGAAATTATTTTAACCCCAAAGGCTTTCAAAAGTATAATCTGAGCCATCCATGCACCAGAAATCTCCTTTGATAAACCTGTAGTCTTTATTTAAGTCATTCAGTGACACCATTTGAACATCTGAAAGTTCTATATCTGCAGCAGCTAAATTTTCAGCCAAACGAGATTCGTTTACAGATTTAGGTATAACCGTGGTACCTCTCACCACAGCCCATGCTAGCATTACTTGTGCTGCTGAACAGCCTTTTTCTTTCGCTATATTTTTAACTGTTTCATTCTCAAAAAGTTTAGGCTCGTCGGCTGCTTTTCTTACCTCCGGTCTATCGGCAGAGCCTAAAGGAGCATAAGCCGTCATGATGATGTTTTTCTTGTCACAATAGTTCTTTAGCTCATTTTGCTGTAAGAAAAGATGCATTTCTACCTGATTGACTTCAGGACTTACGCCCGTTTTTTCTATCAGGCTATCGATTTTACTTGGACTGAAATTGGAAACACCAATGTGTTTTGTTAGACCACTTTCTTTCACGGCAATCATGCCTTTCCAAGTTTCTTCTAGCGGTGTCACACTAAGACTCACTAGATCGGCACCTGATTCTGGATACATGACGGTATCTTTCAAAACGACTGGCCAGTGTATAAGATAAAGGTCCAGATAAGCTAACTGTAAATTTGCCAAGGTCACTTTTAAAGCAGCTTCTACTTGCTCCTCTCGGTGTGCGTTATTCCAAAGTTTTGAGGTAATCCAAAGGTCTTCCCTTTTGGCTTCTCCTGCTTTAAAAGCATCCGTGAAAGCTTCGCCGATCTCTTTTTCGTTGCCGTAAACATGGGCACAGTCAAAATGCGTATAGCCTAAGGTAATAGCAGTTCTGACTGCCTTGTAAACATCTCCAGGAGCTGCTTTCCAAGTTCCTAAACCCAGAGCGGGCATTTTGTCTTTATTTGAGAATTCTAAGTATTTCATTTTTTATAGTTAATGGCTATTAGCTTTGGGCATTTAGCTATAAGCCTTTTTAGGACGTGTTTAATGGCTATTAGCTTTGAGCCCTTAGCTATCAGCTTTTTCAGTATATGTAAAAAAAGACAAATTTAAAATCAGGAATCGAATATCGTAGAATTAGCACCTAATATGAAATATCAGATATCGAGTAAAAAGAGCAAATTTCCAACAACGAATATCTAATATCGAAAAAACTAATATCTAATATCGAACAACGAATATCCAACAACGAATATCTACCCAAAGGCCGCTTTCAAACGCTCCACTGCCAGTTCTAAATTTGCTCGCTGTGTACCGAAATTTAGTCTAAAATAACCTTTTCCTTTAAACTGATGCCCACCAGAAACACCAAGTCCAAATTTGACAAGATAATCTTCTAGATTTGGTATATCTTCCCTATCACACTTTATCCAAGCGAGGTAGGTTGCCTCCAAGGGATTCATTGTTAAAGAAGGTATTTTGTTGATTTCATCCCATAAGTAATCATGGTTTGATTTTAAGTAAGCTACAAGTTCTTTTCTCCACGGTTCGCCATGTTTATAGGCCGCCAGCATAGTTTGAGCCATGAAATAATTATTATGAGGCGTAATTCCAAAAGTTGCATCTTGGAATTTTTGACGTATTTCCGGATTAGGGATAATGGCCATGGAACCTCCTAAACCTGCAATGTTAAAAGTTTTACTAGGAGCTAAAAGTGTCACGCTATTTTGCTCCGTACGGCTATCTAAAGAAGCCGTAGAGATATGTTTGGCTTCTGAATCTAAAATCAAATCGCAATGGATTTCATCAGAAACCAAAACCAAATCATGCTTTTCGCAGAATGCATTCAGGGCGGTCAATTCGCCTTTGTCAAATACCCTTCCGTTGGGATTATGAGGGTTGCAAAGCATATACATTTTAGTATTAGCGTTGACCTGATTTTCCATTTCTTCGAAATCCATTTCCCATCGGTCATTTTGCCAAACGAAAGGCACTTCCGCTGTTTTTAAACCAATGGTTTTACCAGCCAAACTTAGATGTAAGTAAACAGGCGTGGAGGTCATTATTTCTGCCGAAGCATCATTGAAAATACGTGCGGAAGCATGTAAACCTGGAACTAGACCTGGCAATAATACGATCCAATCTTTTTCTACTTTCCAGTTATGTCTCAGGGCCAAACGGTCTATAATGACTTTGTAAAGCTCATCTGACCCCATTGCATAACCATAGATTTTATGGTCCACTATCTTTTGAAGAGCCTCTGTGATTTCTACAGGACTTTCGAAATCCATGTCTGCCACCCAAAGCGGTAAAACGTTATCAGGGAATTTATCCCATTTTATACTTCCCGAGTTTTTTCTGTTTATCGGTTTGTCGAAATTGAATGGCATTGAAGTCGATTTTGGTTATAATTTAAATGATAATCCGCGAAGAAAAGTTCGCTCAAAAGGTGTATTCTTAGGAATTGATTATTGATGTATCATTTCCTGTTTTGGTCTATTTAATGATTTGATTTATTTTAAATAGGCTTACTTTTAATCCATAAACTCAACCATAATGAACCGTAAAACATTTATAAAAACTTCTGCATTGGCGTCGGCCGGAATACTTTCAAGACCTTTCATAACCTACGCTAATGCCTCTAAATATCGTGTGGCTCTCATAGGCTGTGGCTGGTGGGGAACCAATATTTTAAAAGAAGCCGTAGCCAGTGGTGTAGTGGAAGTGGTAGCT
Organism: Arcticibacterium sp.; assembly: GCF_055134445.1. Classification (NCBI taxonomy): domain Bacteria; kingdom Pseudomonadati; phylum Bacteroidota; class Cytophagia; order Cytophagales; family Leadbetterellaceae; genus Arcticibacterium; species Arcticibacterium sp. The sequence continues at coordinate 33,551 of NZ_JBSRVI010000062.1, read as the reverse complement.
CTGTGCGATGTACACGAAGCTCAAATAAATGGCTGTGCAAAAGAATTAAACACTTGGTGTACAGACAAACCAAAGAAATTTAAAGACTTTAGAGATTGTATCAAAAACGCCAAGCCAGATTTGGTTATCAATGCCACGCCAGATCATTGGCATGCCTTAATTGCAATTCATGCCCTTAAGAATGGTTGTCATGTTTTTCTTGAAAAACCCATAGCTCATACGCTTAAGGAAGGAACAGCCATTCAAAAGGCTGCTAGAGATAGCAAGAGAATATGTATTGTTGATTTTCATAGAAGATATTCTCCACATAATGTGAGTGGGATGGAGTTCTTAAAGTCTGGCAAAGTTGGCAGGATTCAGGAAGTTAGAGCATTTGTGAATTATGCAGGTGGTGGGGGTAAGCAGAAACCAAGCGAGCCTAAACCGGCAGATATGGACTGGGATATGTACTGTGGTCCAGCCAAATTGATAGATTATCATTCAAGTATTCATCCACGAGCCTGGCGACGTCAAAGAGAATTTGCCAATGGTACATTAGGCGACTGGGCACCACATTGGTTTGACCAAATTCTTTGGTGGACGGAAGAAAAGGCTCCAAAGAAAATTTTCTCTACCAGTACTAAGAAAATTCACGATGACATTCAGACTGTTCCCGAAAATCAATTGGTGACCTACGAATTTGAAGATTTTATTTGCTTTTGGGAGCACAGTATTAATAACACCAGACCGGTACAGCAAGGCGAAAATGTAGGTGCTTATTTCCATGGCACTGAGGGCACATTCCATATGGGCTGGCATGGCGGCTGGACATTCTATCCGCATGGTAAAAATGCCACAACCATACATGAAGACCCACAATTGGATTTGCCAGATGGTCAGAACATCAAACTGGTGTGGGAAGATTTCTTAAACTCCATTAAAACAGGAGAGCTACCACATGCAGATATAGAACATGGACGTCAAGCCACCAATATGTCGCTCTTAGGAATGCTGTCAAATGATTTGGGCAGAAGTATCATCTGGGACCACGAAAAAGATATGGTAGTAGGTGATGCAGAAGCCAATAAGCTTCTTACCCGTGATTATAGAGGAGAGTGGGTTTATCCTAGCTGAAATTAGTTTTGAATAATTGGACACGGAAGAATATAAATTCGTGTCCAATCCCTGCCTGTCGGCAAGCGGGCCTGTTTATCCGTGTTCTATTTGACGTGAAAAAGAATCCATAAAAACCTTTAAATCCTTTCGTAAAGCATCATTCATAGAAGGATTTATCTTCCCCTTAATACCAGAAATTACCAGCTGCGTTTCTGAACTCAGTTGGCACTGAATGGTACCCAAAACCAATACTAACTGTTCCATAGCTTTCTCTCCAGAAGCAGCTCCTACGATGATTCCAGCAGGTTTATGGGTAAATACTTCCGTTGAAACACACCATTCCAACGCGTTTTTAAGAACCGCAGGCATGCTGAAAACGTATTCTGGTGTTGAAATCAAAACTGCATCTGCAGAATTAATCTCCGTTCTTAAAGCTTTAACATTTTCGGAAACATTATCAGCATCAATGTCTGGACTAAAATGAGGTAAGTCTGCTAAGTTGATATGGTCTATGAAACAGGCTTCTTGATGAAACTGTTCAGCAATAAAAGTTAGTATTCGATTATTACTAGAATCCTTTTTTAGGCTTCCAGATAAAACTAAAATTCTTGGCTTGCTCACTTCATATTTGCGTTTGATGAAATGAAAACTAAGCCAAGAATATATTGATTCCCTATTTATCTTTTTTCTTGAAAATCCCTTTCCAAGACTTCTTTTTAGTTGGGATAGATGCCCAGTTGGTTTTCTTTACGGGTAATTCTAAAACTTTAGCAGCAAGCTTCGGCAAATCTGTGCCGCCGAATGTTCCAGAAGACATAAGTAGCAAATTGGAATGATACCAGTTTTGTGCTTTTAGGAAGACTTCTAGCTCTTCGGAAGTGGTAAAAATTTCTAAATCTTCTCTGCCAAAAGCTGCCTTAATTTCTTCTATAGAAATGGGAGGCATCTTTTTCATTTCTACCGTATGAGGGCTGTAAAATACTACTGCCAAGTCTGCGGCATCCAATTTACCTTCATAGTGCGGTAAAAAATCTTTACTGAGACTGCTGTATGTATGTAATTCATAGCATGCCACTAATCTTCTTTCTGGATATATTTCTTTACCGGCAGATGTGGTGGCTCCTACTTTTGAAGGTGCGTGTGCAAAATCTCTATAGATTACGGTGTTTTTGTTTTCTCCTAGTTTCTCAAGCCTTTTTGCAGCACCGCTGAAAGTTTGAATGGCTTCATAAAACATAGGCTCTGTAATGGCTATTTTTTCCAATATGAGCTTTGCACCCTGAAGGTTTTTCATATTGTGCTCACCAAAAATCTTTAAGGGAATAGCACCATTATTGGTTTTTAGCCAAGTTTTGCCATTTTTTACATCGTAAGGATGGGCAGCATATGGTTCTTTGCTAATGTCTGGTCTTACTTGTTTTCCTATGATATTGGCTATGTCGTCGGTTTCATCCCAAAGTAGTGTTCCAGCTTTTTCCATGCCGTCGGCTAATTGGTCGAAAGCTTTGACGTAATCATCAAATTTTGGGAAGACATTAAAGTGGTCCCAAGCTATTCCAGAAATAAGACTTATATGAGGATGATAAAAAAGAAACTTAGATTTCATTTCTAAAGCAGATGAAAGGTATTCGTCACCTTCCAGTATAATGACTGGAGCGTCATCGGTTAGTTTTACCATGAGGTCAAAACCTTCAATCTGAGCTCCCACCAAGTAATCGAAATTTCTATTATAGTATTTCAAAACGTGTAGTATGATACTTGTAATAGAGGTTTTTCCGTGACTTCCAGCAATAACGATACGCTGCTTATTTTTGGTTTGTTCAAAAACATATTCTGGAAAAGAATAAACCTTAAGTCCAAGTTCTTGGGCTCTTAAAAGTTCAGGGTTATCTTTTCTGGCATGCATTCCTAAAATAATAGCATCCAGCTTATCGGTGATGATTTCTGGGTTCCAGCCTATTTGTTTTGGAAGTATCCCCGCTTTCTCTAAACGTGATTTAGCAGGGTCGTAAATTTCATCATCAGATCCCGTAACATGGTATCCTTTCTGATGTAAAGCGAGTGCCAAATTGTGCATAATGGCTCCGCCAACTGCTATAAAGTGTATGTTCTTAATTGATTTCGACATTTAAATGAGATTGACTCCGGAGTTATAAATTATGATTTTGCCAGAAAATTCGATTGCAATTTGTAAATTTTATGTCACTTTTGCACAAGGTTTTTGTGGGTCCAGCCCTTTCTGGAATTAATTTTTTTGCCTTCAGTAGGTTTTTTACCTTAAATGAAAAGATATATAGATCTTATTCAGCAAACTTTTGAGTTTCCTACAAGAGAGTTTGGTGTTGATGTAAATAATAATCTCTTGTTTAATAATGTTCCGGTGATGGATATCATCAAAAAATACGGAACACCACTAAAGTTAACTTATCTTCCTAAGATAACGGAGCATATCGAGAACTCTCGTTTGATGTTTAAGAATGCTATTAAAAAATATAATTATAAGGGCTCTTATACGTATTGTTATTGTACTAAATCAAGTCATTTTAAATTCGTGTTAGAAGAGGCTTTAAAGAACAATATACACCTTGAAACGTCTTCGGCTTTTGATATGCCTATCATTCAGACACTAGAAAAAGAAGGTAAAATTACCAAGAAGACTTTCATTGTTTGTAATGGTCATAAAAGACCTCAGTATTTAGAATCTATTTCTGAAATGCTGAATGATGGTTACGAAAATCTTATTCCTGTTTTAGATAATTTAGATGAAATAGATTATTATTTAGAGCATGTAGATAAGGCTGAATCAGTACAAATAGCAGTGAGAATTGCGACGGATGAAGAGCCAAACTTCCCTTTTTATACTTCTAGATTAGGAATAAGATATAAGGATATAGACGAGCTTTATTTAACTAAGATAAAGCCTAATCCACGTTTTAATCTTAAAATGCTTCACTTCTTTATCAATTCTGGTATAAAGGATACAGCATACTATTGGTCTGAGCTTACTCGCTTTATGTTTAAATACTGTGAGCTAAAGAAAATTTGTCCAGAGTTAGATTCTATTGATATCGGAGGAGGTCTACCTATTCAAACTTCAGTAGTTTTTAATTATGATTATCAAGCGATGATTGATGAGATTATTGAAAACATTCAGTGGATTTGTAACAAAAACAATGTACCCGTTCCAAATATCTTTACCGAGTTTGGCAGTTACACCGTAGGAGAGAGTGGTGCCACTATTTACAAGGTCATAGACATCAAACAGCAAAACGACCGTGAGTTTTGGTATATGATTGATGGTTCTTTTATAACGCAGTTGCCAGATTCTTGGGGTATCGGTCAGAAGTATATCATGCTTCCTGTCAATAACTGGGACGCTCCATATACGAAGGTAAACTTAGGCGGACTTACCTGTGATTCGGCAGATTATTATAATACCGAGGCTCATTCTGAGGATTTATATTTGCCAATGTTTGAAGAAGAGACTCAAGAGCAGTATATTGGATTTTTCCATACGGGTGCTTACCAAGAATCTTTAGGAGGATATGGCGGTATTCAACATTGTTTAATACCCGCATCAAAGCATGTTTTGGTAAATTTAGACGAAGAAGGAAACTTGACTACCGAGCTTTTTGCGGAAGAGCAAGATGCCGAGTCCATGATGAGAATTTTGGGTTACAGATCAGAAAGAAGTAAACCAGAGTTGCTTAATCCAATTATTAAGGAATCTGACGAGTAAATAATATTACAAGTCTTGGTTCGTTTTTTGTAGGAATGCTTAAAAAAGACTATTTAAATACGATGAAATATAGATTATTCGCTTTCTTAGTAATAGCTACCTTTATTTTTTCTTCATGTGTGAAGAAACAGTGTCCAGCATATGGTCACGTGCCTCAAGCTTCTGAGGTGGAGGTTGTTAAAGCTTAAGGTGCTTAAATATTAATATGTTTTGTGAGAGACGAATTTTGGTTCGTCTCTCTGATATTGCGTATTAGTCTATTCTTTGGCAAATCTGCTCTAAGGCCCAATTTGTTCTGGCGGCCGAAATTCCTGTAGAAACACACTTCGATTTTTTACCAATAAGTTCATCTACAATAGACTGAATTAAAGGCTGTTGTATATGTTTAGGCATATCAAAACTAAAGGTTTGTTTTAAGTGGCCGTCTACAAACAGGTCCACCTCTGACCCATCAAAAAAAGGAAATTCAATTCGCCCTTTTGAACCATAAATGGTGGTTCTTTCTAACTCAGATTCTTTAGAGGCTACAAAGCACCAGCTTCCCATTCCCAAGGCACCCGTTTCAAATTCGAAAGTTCCTAGGGTGGTATCTTCTGCAGGATAAAAGCCGCCAAGATTTTTAGCCATACCCGTGGCTTTTTTGATAGGTCCTAAAAGAAAGTCTAGATAATCTAATTGGTGAGAGGCCAGATCATAGAAATGCCCTGCTCCAGCCACTTCAGGATCTGTTCGCCAACTAGGCTCTGAACTTTCCTTTTCAAATTTATGAATCTTAACGTCTACAAAACGTATATCTCCTATAGCACCGGAGTCTACCAGTTCCTTTATTTTTAAGAAGTTTGGAAGTGCTCTTCTGTAATATGCCACAAATAGTGGCACGTTGGCTGCTTCGCAAGTTTTAATCATACTAAGGCACTCTTCGTGACTTCTGGCCATGGGTTTTTCCACATAAATAGGTTTGCCAGACTTAGCGGCCATTAAGGTGATTTTCTCATGACCATTAGGAGGAGTAGCGATGTAAATGGCGTTTACTTCTGGGTCATTGATGAGATCTTCCGCTTGATCATACCACTTGGGTACGCCATGTCTTTTAGCAAAGTCTTCTGCCAATGAGCCCGTTCTTCTCATCACAGCCACCAGTTCAGAACCTTCTGCTTTTTGAAAACCGGGTCCACTCTTTTTCTCACATACATCTCCTACGCCTATAATTCCCCACTTTATCATTTCTTTTCTTTTTGATTGAATATGAGTACCAAGATAAAGAGTTTAGAAATTAAGGGCTGGAGATTTCTATAAAAATTCTTAAAATCAATTCTATTTACTTTCCGGTCAATTCTTGTTTAAACTGACTGGGGGTAGTTTTCATAATCTCTTTAAACTTCTTATTGAAGTTGGAAAGGGTGTTAAACCCACTTTCGTAGCAAACCTGACCTATGCTTAAGCTTTCGGAACTTATTAATTTGCAGGCGTGGCCTATTCTAATTTCGGCTATAAAATCTGAAAAGGTCTTATTAGAACGTTTTTTGAAATATCTACAAAACGCGGGTACGGTCATATTGGCCAAAGCGGCTACCTCGTCTAATCTTACGCTTTCTTTAAAGTGCTGCATGGCGAATTTATATACTTTATCCATCCTCTCTGTTTCGGACTGTTTATGGGTGTTGGTGTAACCTAAGCTTGAAATAAAAGAGGTATCCGTACTTTTCGACAGTTTATTTAGCAAGGCTAGAAGTTGCAAAATGGAATCATAGCCATCAGATTTAGATAGTTTTAACAGGGCTTCTTTTACTATTATCTTAGACTCATTTTTAAACTCTACCCCTCTATAACTTTCGTTTAAGAGCTTTTGTATTTTGATGGACTCAGGGATGTTACTGAGGGTTTTATCTAGGAAATCTTGTGTGAAATAAACCACAATTCCGTGTGTACTTAAATTGGAATTTGGCTCAAAATAGATTTTGTCGTTTCTCCATAGATGGGGTAAATCTGGGCCCAGAAGAACGGTATCGCCTTTTTCAAAATGTTGGATGCTGTCTCCTATAAGTCGTGTTCCTGCTCCTTCTAGAACAGTAAATAGTTGATAGTGTGGGTGAAAGTGCCAGTTAGGGTCAAAGAAAGGCTCTTTTAGGTCTAAAACTGTAATGGAGTTTAAAGGGTTTTCGATATTTTTTTCTAAGACAGTCCTCACTTTTAATTACCTGTGTTAATATTTTATCTTTCAAATATAGCTTAAATGCTAATGATGGTTAAAATATAGTCAACATTCGCAAATTTACAGGTAAGGAATTGACTTATTCTTTGATAATATTGTAACATAAACACAAGCCTAAAAAGTCAATGAAGAATAAACTAGGAATGAACCTATTGCTTTGGGGCACAGACATGTCAGAAGATATGTTTCCCATATTGGAGCTTATAAAGGAGACGGGTTATGATACTGTTGAGATTCCAATCATGGATCTGAATCCTAAAAAGTGGGAAAAATGGAGGAGGAAATTAGACGATCTTGGATTGAGCTGTGTGGCAGAAACCATCAATGGCCCAGCATATAATTCGATAGACCCTAGCGAATTCAGAAGAAAGGATGCTTTAGATTTTAACAAGGCTGTTCTGGATTGTGCTGACGTTTTAGGTGCCCAGTTACTTATTGGTCCTATTCATTCGGCTTTAGGTGTGTTTACTGGGCAGCCAGCCACTCAAGAAGAAAAAAAATGGGGTGCAAGCGTGCTATATGATTTAGCCGAGCACGCCCAAAAATATAATATTGTTTTGGGTTTGGAATATCTGAACAGGTTTGAGAGCTATTTAGTCTCCTGTACAGATGAGTTAGTAGAGCTTATGGTCAGCGTTAATCATCCTTCCTGTAAGCTCATGTTTGATACTTTTCACGCCAATATTGAAGAGAAAAGGTTACCAGATGCCATTAGAAAAATGGGAGATCATCTTGTTCATGTGCAGTTGTCGGAAAACGATAGAGGAACAATAGGGCATGGTCACATCAATTTTGAGGAAGTGATAAACACCCTTAAAGAGATGGAATACAAAGGCGTAATAAGTGTGGAGGCTTTTAGCCAAAAACTGGTTGCAGCTAATATTTGGAGAAAGATGTTCGAGTCAGAGGAGCAATTGACCAAAGACAGTTATAAGTATTTGAAGGTGTTGACGAGGTAGGTCAATAAAAGATGCAATGCTGGAATGATTCAATAAAATTGTTAATGGTAGCGAAGTCCTCGCCTGTCTTCCTTGCGGAGGATAAATCGGCAGACTGGGAGAACAGTCCGATAACGAAAAAGAAATTTAAAAACGCTGAAGGCTAAAAGCCAACAGCTCAAAGCAAAACAAAATGAGCAAAAAAATAAACATAGTAATAGTGGGTCTTGGCTTTGGAGCCGAATTTATTCCAATTTATCAGCGTCACCCGGATGCCAACATGTTCGCAATTTGTCAGAGAAATGTAGAAAAGTTGAATGCCATCGGTGACGCTTTTGGAATAGAAAAAAGATATTCTGACTATGACGAGTTATTAAAAGACCCTGAAATTGACGCAGTACATATCAATTCGCCAATTCCTAATCACGCAGAGCAAACATTGAAGGCTTTGTATGCTGGTAAACACGTGGCCTGTACAGTGCCTATGGCTACATCTGTGGAGGATTGTATGAAAATAGTGGATGCTTGTAAAGAAACGGGTAAAAAGTACATGATGATGGAAACCGTGGTTTATGCCCGCGAGTTTCTTTATGTAAAAGAGTTGTATGAAAAAGGAGAATTAGGGAAAGTACAGTTTTTAAAAGCGACCCACCAGCAAGACATGGATGGCTGGCCTGACTACTGGCCAGGTTTGCCGCCTATGCATTATGCGACACACTGTGTTGGTCCTGTTACAGGTTTAATGAAATTAGAAGCAGAGTATGTTTCATGTTTCGGTTCAGGAACCATTAGAAAAGAACTAGCCGATATACATAACTCACCATTTGCGGTAGAGTCGGCTCATATAAAATTTAAAGATTCAGATTTAAGTGCTCATGTGTACCGTTCGCTATTTGACGTGGCTCGCCAGTATAGAGAGAGTTTTGAAGTGTACGGTTCTAAAAAGTCTTTTGAGTGGTCATTGATAGAAGACGAAGAGCATGTGTTGCACACTGCTAAATTGCCAGAACCAGAGATTCCTTCAAAAGTGAGCGTGCCAGATTACGCTCATCTTTTACCAGAAGAAATTAGAAGATTCACTACCAAAGGAGTTTATGACGTAGCAGAAAACGAACATCTGAGTTTTGCTCAAGGTGGTGGTCATGGTGGTTCTCACCCGCATTTGGCACATGAATTTGTAATGGCTCTCATAGAAGACCGAGAACCTTTTCCTAATGCGGCACAGTCTGCCAATTGGACGTCTGTAGGGATTTTGGCTCATGAGTCTGCTTTAAAAGGTGGAGAAAAAATGTATCTGCCAGATTTTAACTAAATAACCTTAGAAAGGCAACGAAATATATTATGAAGAAAATTATTGTTTTACTCTTACTGGTTTCAAATATCGTCTTGGCACAAGAAGACAGACGACTAGAAGTACTATTTTTAGGTGATAATAGTCACCATAAGCCCATAGAAAGGATTCCTAGTTTAATGGAAGCTTTAGGGCCAAAAGGAATCAATTTTACTTATACAGATGATGTGAAGGATTTAAATCCGAAAACGCTTCAGCTATATGATGCATTGATGATCTATGCTAATATTGACGAGATAGCACCAGACCAAGAGAAGGCCTTAATGGACTTTGTGGCTTCTGGTAAAGGTTTCTTACCTATTCACTGTGCTTCGTACTGTTTCAGAAATTCTGACAAATATGTGAAGCTAGTGGGTGGTCAGTTTTGGAGGCATACCATGGATTCTGTAAGTACTAAAACCTTACAGCCAAACCATCCAATAATGAAAGGCATAAGTCCTTTTACTGCTTACGATGAAACTTATCTACACAGTCATTTAGAAGCCGATAATAATGTATTGGCAGAAAGAGAAATTAAAGCAGACCAAGCTAAAGACAAACCAGGTGTGAAAACAGAGCCATATACATGGACAAGAACACATGGCAAAGGAAAAGTTTTCTATACGGCTTATGGTCATGATGAAAGAACTTGGAGCAAAAAGGGCTTTCATGATTTAATTTATAACGCCATTCTGTGGACGGTTAATGAGGAAGCCCTAGAAGCATTTAAAGCTAGAAAGCCAGAGTCTTTTAAGTATAGGGAAGCAGATCTTCCTAATTATGAGCAACGCCCTGGAGTGCAGCTTCAGCAGTTGGCATTAAGTCCAGAGGAGTCCATGAAACACATTCAGGTGCCTGTAGATTTTAACTTAGAATTGTTTGCGGCCGAGCCAAATGTAATGCACCCGATGGCCATGACTTGGGATGAGAAAGGAAGATTGTTTGTCTTAATCACCAAAGATTACCCAAACGAACGAAAGCCAGAAGGCGGAAGCGATTACGTTTTAATGTGTGAAGATACCGATGGCGACGGTAAGGCAGATAAATTTACACGTTTTGCCGAAGGTTTAAGTATACCCACAGGTTTAGTTTTTGCCAATGGCGGATTAATAGTCTCACAAGCACCAGATATTATTTTTCTGAAAGATACTGACGGCGACGATAAAGCAGACGTAAAGAAAACCATCTATTCTGGTTTTGGCACTTTTGATACACATGCAGGTCCTTCTAACTTACATTATGGTTTTGACAACTGGATTTGGGGTTGCGTTGGCTATTCTGGTTATGAAGGAAAAACGGCTGATGGCAAAGACTTGAAATTTGGACAAGCCTTTTTTAGATTCAAAGCGGATGGCTCTGCTTTAGAATGGATGACTACGACCTCTAACAATACCTGGGGTTTTGCTTTCAATGAAACCAATGATGTTTTTGGCTCTACAGCCAATAACTCTCACGGATGGTATATGGCCATTCCTCATTCGTACTTTAATGCCACCAATCGGGTAAATAATGGTAGCCGAAGTACGGATACACATAGGGATATGAAGCCTATTACGGCTAAAGTGCGGCAGGTAGATGCCTTTGGTGGATTTACTGCGGCTACGGGACATAACTTTTATACCGCAAGGGCCTTTCCTCAAAAATATTGGAACAAAATAGCCTTTGTAACGGAGCCTACTGGTCATATTGTTCACCAAAATAACATGGTGAAAAATGGCACAGATTATAGCGACAAAGAAGCCTTTAACTTGATGGCTGGATCCGACGAATGGTTTTCTCCCGTTTTTGCTTCCACGGGTCCAGATGGTGCCGTTTGGGTAGCAGACTGGTATAGCTACATTATTCAGCATAACCCGAGACCAGATGGCTTTGAAATGGGTGAGGGAAATGCTTATGAGACAGACTTAAGAGACTTTACGCATGGTAGAATTTATAGGGTTTCTTACAAAGGAGCTGATGCCTATACGCCTTTAAATCTATCAAAAGATGATACAGAAGGACTTTTGGCGGCTTTGCAAAGTGATAACATGTTCTGGCGTATGCAGGCTCAGCGATTATTGGTAGAAAGAGGAAATACCGATGTAGTGCCACAGTTGGTGGAGCTATTAAAAAGCACTAAAACAGATGAAATAGGTCTAAATCCTTCTGCTATTCATGCTTTATGGACGCTAGAGGGTTTGGGAGCGATAAACGCTGGAATTATTGAGATAGGTTTGGCTCATCCAGATGCGGATGTTAGAAAGAATACGTTGAAAGTGATGCCTTTTACAGCGACTTCTGTCAATCAAATTTTGGCTAAAAATCTCCTTTATGATAAAGAGCCTTTAGTAGTATTAAATGCTCTTTTGGTTTTCTCTAAGTCGCCATTAAATGCCAGGGCCGAAAAAGCTTTCTTTATGAAACTAGCTGCATCTAAGGATACGGAGGACAGATGGTTGCCAGATGCTTTTTCAGTAGTATTGACGGCCAATGGAGGTAAGTTAATGAAGGTTCATATGGCTGAGCAGTCAAAAGTTTCTGCTGCCGACAAAACCATGATGAATCATGACCATCACAAAATGATGGAGGCAGCCAAAGAAGAGATGGTTAGAACCAAAGGTTTAGATTTAGTAGTCGCAGGAATTACGCTTACACCGTCAAACCCTTCTGTACAAGAAAAGGTAGGGGTTTCTGTGGAAATCAAAAATCAAGGAGACGTGGATTTAGCCGAGGGTGTATTTGTTCCTTTTGAAATAAAGTTTCAAGGAAACGGAATTTTGAATTCACAAACTAGTAGAAACTATGCTGGAGGTATTAAAGCTGGTGAAACGGTTTCTATCACGGGTAATTTAAATGGACCCTGGAAAGGGAATATTGCTTTTAGTTCGGATATAGCGGGTGAATATTATGTGGTAGTGGAGCTGGATAAATTTAATGAATTGACAGCTGAAGATGGTTCTAATAACTATAAAGCAAAGAAAATGACGGTGAATCCACCTCAGAATATGAATGCTTTTGTGTTGGAAAGGGCCATACGTTCACATACATCAGTTTCTTCTCCTGCGGAGGTTATTCAGCTGATTAAGGATGCTCAGAAATTTGCGGTGTCAGGAAGAAATTCTATCTATAAAGCTATTTCTGAAGGCATAGATTATAGAGCTGAAAATGTGCAGATCTCTGCGGCAGACAGAGCTTATTTAATAGGACTTAAAGATGCCAATAACAGCTACCTCAATAAAGTACTAAAAGCTTGGGAAGTGGTGACTAGAGCAGAAAACGTAAAAGTTGTAACCATCAAGGCCATCAGAGAAGCCATGAAATATGACTTGACGGAGTTTAAAGTGAAAGCAGGTGAAACGGTGGAATTGGTATTTATAAATCCTGATGCCATGCAGCATAACATTGTTATCACGAAGCCAGGAGCCATGGAAAAAGTGGGAACGGCTGCAGATAAAATGATGATGGACGATAAAGGAGCTGAGAAAAACTATGTACCAGAAATGCCAGAAGTTTTGTTCGCAAGTCCATTGGTTAATCCAGACGAAACTTTCAGCTTAACTTTCAAAGTACCCTCGAAACCAGGCAGGTATCCTTATATATGTACGTTTCCGGGTCACTGGAGACTGATGCAAGGGGTGATGATAGTGGAGTAAGATAAACACTATTTACTTAAGTAAAAGCGGCCGACTCAATCATATGAGTCGGTCGCTTTTTATTTGTATGACTCCAAAAGTGAATGTATGAATCATTTGAATGATGAAACCGTCTGCTAAGCCGGTAAAAACGACTTCCTTCTTGATAGGTCTCCAATAACTCAAGGAGCGTATTACTTCGTGTTTAAGTATAAAAGGAAGGGGAAACAATCTACCATAAACTAGTTGTTACCACTGGTGCTTCAAAGTACCATAAAACCAAACGATGTTCTTAAATGAAATCCGAGTTGTTTTATCTGAAGCTGCTTCTCTGATTTTTTATACCTCTCCCCAATAGTATTTATAGAGCTTGAATAAAAGCGTGGGTTTGTCCTTTTTAGAGGGTAATCGTCATATTGAAATTGCAGTCATTTTTTTGTAAAAAGAAGGTTTGCTTTATCGGGCTATTTTTAAAAATCCGAGTAATGGCTGTCCCCCTTTCACCAAAAGGGTGATATAAAAGCGGCGAAATACTCGAAATGTCACCCTTTAGGGTGATTGACAGGGGTTTGTTTAATGGGGAACTTTGGTGTTCCATCGAATGACCATTGATATGAACACATCACTTCAAAGAAATACCGAGGAAATACCTAAGATTATTAAAGAGATTAAAGTTGATGAAATCAACCGATTTCAGGCATCTTCAAATTATACCATTGTCCTTTTAAAAAATGGTCAGAAACTTCTTTCCGGATATTCCTTAGGAGTGTTTGAGAGAATTTTTAGTCAGCATGTTTTTTTAAGAATTAACCGCACTAACCTAGTTAACAAAGGTTACATCAGCTCCATTATTGAAAGAGACAATTCTCATTATGTCAGACTTCAAAACATCCAGGAAATCCTTATACCAAGAAGAAAAAAGAATACACTTCTGAGAACTATACCATCCATCCTTAAACCATTTTAATTATGAAAAGACTACTACTATTACTGATAGCTTTAACCGCTAATTTCTCGGTTTTGGGGCAAGTTACCAATGGTAATACCTATAATATGGAAGTACATTTCACCCGTGGCTGGGGTGAAGTTGATGATGAAAGTAACGATTCTGAACCAAGCTTTTTAATAAAAGTTCAGGAAGATATTGGTTATGACAAAAACATTCTTCTTAGTCATTCTGATGGAGCGGCAAATAGTGATGCTACCTGCTATTATTATGATATCGACGGAAATGGATATGGACCAGCCGTAGATTATAACTTAGGAACTTTTACTAATTCTACAGGAAGGTTTGATTGGGAAGTTTTTAGCTGGGAGCATGACGGAGGGTATAGATGTAGATGGGATAGTGGAGATGATGACCGCTCTTGGCAATATAATTACCGAACTGCTTATAGCGGCGTGGAATCAAGTACTTGGAAATCAATTGAAGAACACAACGCTACTAATAATTCTTATAGTACGCTTAAACACGCTTGGAGGTATTCAAATGGTCAATACCTTTCAAGTGCTCTGGATTTCGGAACAATAACCTCTGGTAGTAGGTCTCATACTAACTCTAATAGAAGTGCTCCATCTGGGGCAGCATCCAGTTTAGGATATGGAAACTTGGGATGGGCTTCGGCGTCGTTCGCAAGAAGTGGAAACGACGTTACCTATAGGTTTACACTCACAACTGCCAAAACGGTTACTATTTCTACCAATAACGGAACAACTGATTTTGATACCTATATCCATTTGCTCAATTTCTACCCTCCTAATAATTATGGTTATATTGTTAGTCATGATGATGTTGGGGGTGGGAATACAAAATCCACGATCACAAGAGATCTTTGTCCTGGCACTTATGCTGTTGTTGTAGAAGGGTATGATTCCGGAGCAAGTGGTGATTTTAATTTGTCTATTTCAACATCATCTCTAAACGTTAATGCCGGAGCTATCCGTATAGCTAGTTCCAATGGAAGTACAACCACAACACTATGTCCAAATGCTAACCTAAGCTCCATATATAATAACACCTCAGCATCTAGCACATTAGGAGGAGTAACTTATACTTGGGAAAGAAGTAATAATTATGGTTCTTGGTTTTCTATTTCAGGAACTGGTTCTTCCAATACCTCTAGTTCAGCCCTTGGAAATATGGGGACCACAGGTACCATAAGAATTAGGAGGAAAGCCTCCGATTGTGGAAGCTCTGCGTATAGCAATATTTTATATTTCTATAAAGCCAGCACATCTGCCACAGGTGGGGCAATAATGGGTTCTAAAATGATTCCATACCCGCATGAGGTCAGTAATGGTTATCTCTTTAATTCTAGTACCGCTTCGGCCAGCCCTTCTTCTATATTCTCATGGGAAAAGGATGACGGCGGCGGCTGGCAAACTATAGCAGGAGCTGACGGTCAGTCTATTACTTTGCCTGACTCCATTTCTGTAACCACGAAGTATCGTAGGAAAGTTAAAAGCACATGTACTAACCCAGAAGTGGCCGAGTACTCAAACGAGTTGGAGATAAAAGTAGTAAACCCTAATGGGGTGATATCAGGTCATGTAAAAGACCGAAATGGTGTAAATGGTATTCAAGGAATAACAATTACCGCAAAAAGAACGACTGCTGTAGAAGGAGGACAAGCCAATAAGGAGTACACAACAGTAACAGGAAATGGTGGTTCTTTTAACATTTCTGGCGTTTATTATGGGAGTATATCTCCTGGCTCCGGAGCTACTGCTGATTTTGAAGTAACACCCTCAAGGCCAGGACATGGTTTTGACCCAGACATGGCTCCAATTACTTTACAGCAAACCCTGCCTCATCCGTCGGACTTAATATTTAAAGACACCACAGGCTACGTGATAGCTGGTACTGTTACGCAGGAGTGTTATGACTGCGATGGTGCAACGCCAAGCAGCCCAAAGATTTACCCTCTTCCTAATGTGAAGATGCTAGAGTCTATGACCGTAGGAGGAAGCCCACTTGATAATCAAACTACCACAGGGCTTGATGGGAAGTATGCCACCATCAAAGAGTTTGAAGGAAGCTATTTTATAAAGCCAGAATATGAGACACATCAATTTGAGCTTTATCAGGAGTCTGTGGCAGTAGGAGGAAGTAATGGCGTGGAGGTCAATAATGTTAATTTTAAAGATACCACCACACATGTAATCTCAGGTAATGTAATTATTAACTGTGAAGACTATTATATTGGTCAAGCGAGTTTGACTTTTTCGCAAGTATTACCTGATATTGAAGGGAATCCTGTGTTGCCTACTTTTCAAAAAACAATTATAACTAATTCTAGTTCTGGGTCCTATTCAGTAAGGCTTCCTGCCGCTAAATATAGGGTTTCTGTTAATTCCTTTTCAGGCGTTCCGTCAGGGAAAGATTTGAACGGAGAAGAAATGAAAACATTTTTAAATGCCTACCCTGACTCTATTAGAGTGAGAGATATTACAAATTCAGATACCACTTTAAATTTGTATTTTCATGAGAGACCGCAAATAACCGTAGTTGGTTTAGAAGGGCCGTGTTCGGGGTCGGCACTTGCAGGTTCACAAGATCTGTCAAGTAACCCTATCTTTGAACAAAGTGTACCCCGTACATTTACGGTAAAAGTATGGGAAGGAAACCCTTCAAAAGGATGCCCAGCTTTAGACACTACCTTAACTATTAGTACGAATATTCAGGTAGATGATGCCAATGAACAATTAGACACCATGACCGTTAATGGTGAAATAGAATTAACGTTAACGGGAGGTATTCCTAACATAATTCCTCCACATCATAAAACCTTAGCCTTTGTATTTACGGATATATGGCAGCGTACGGCCGATAATCTTGTATTGACACCTGTAGTGACAGGCTTAAAGTCTAATATTGGAAGCTTTGCTACCGTATCTCCTCAGGTTCCACTTCTAATCTTAAGGGACCCACCAGGTGATCAAAGTTTTAGTTCTTGGAGTCAAAACACCACGGTGGAAACCGCTAAAAGGTTTTATGCTAAATTGAGTGGAAGTGAAGAGGTTTGGGGTAAAGTAAAAGTAGGCGTAGAAACCCAAAATGGAATTGGCGTTTCGGTTAAATCAAAGGTTTGGGGTGAATTAGGAGGTTCCCTTATTGTATCAGGAAACTATAAAACAGGGGAGGAAGTAGTAGTCTCCACTACCAACAGTCAGGCCTTCTCTACCTCTAATAGTAATTTTGTTACAGGTGAAAAAGGAGATGTTTATATAGGTGCCGCTATGAATTTGAAATATGCAGTTACCAATGAGGTGATTTATTCCCCAGATACGTGCTCCTTTTATTTACGGAAGTTCCTAATGATTTCCACGGAAGGTTTTGAAACAAAATACATTTACAGTGAAAATCACATTTTGAAAACCTTGATTCCTACGCTAAGAGCTTTCAGAGATAACCCTAGTAACACACAGGCTCAGATAGAGAATTACGAAGACCAAATAAGCGTGTGGGAACAAACTATTGAAAATAATAAAGAGCTTAAAAGGAAAGCGAAGTTTGTAGAAAATATATCTTTTGATGGAGCTGGAGGTACCATAACATCTAGCACAACAGCGAGTTCTAAAAGAACTATTTCAACGGAATTTGACCTTGCCATAGACTTAGGTGTAGCCACGGAGTTAGGAGCTGAGCTAGGAGGTGCAGGTATAAGCGGGGGCGTTAAAATAAGAGTGAAAATGGAAACTGGTGAGTCTAAGTCTAACACTTTTACTCAAAGTACTACTACAGGTTACTCTATTGGTGATGCTAACCCAGGCGATTTTTTTACAATTGACGTAAAGACAGATCCAGTTTATAATACACCAGTGTTTGACTTAATAGCGGGTACTAGCTCTTGCCCTACGGAGCCAGGTACCCAGCCGAGATACGAGGTCTCCTTAACGGCGGCTAATCCTGTTATTTCTGAAATTCCAGCAAATGGGGAAGGTATATTCCCTCTTAAAATTGGGAATACGAGTCAAAGCGAAGAGCATAGAACCTATTGGTTAAGGCATATTAATGGAAGTGGAACTGGAGCCACCATAAAGAATGATGGAAATCCGTTTATCATACCTTTCCAATATGACCTTAATTACCTACAACAAGAGACCGTTAATGTGGGGGTATCTAGATACGACCAAAACGTATATGGTTTCGAAAATATTAGATTTGAGGCCATTGACGCTTGTAGAGGTAAGGACACTGCTTTCCCTTTAAGTAGAAAAGAAATAAGTATTTCGGCGTTTTTTGCTAATGGCTGTAGCCCTATTACACTTGCTGCTCCAGAAAATGGTTTTGTGGTAAGTCAGGCAAATAACAACTTGTTAGGTTTAACCATGAAAGACTATGTATATGCTAACCTAGATGAGATTGTGGTGGAATATGCCGCGGTAGGAACTAGTAATTGGGTTGAGGCTATTACCATTCCAAAAGCTCAAATTCAGAATAGTAGTTTTGGAACCTCAATGAATTTAAATGTTGAGTATATTTCCGATGGCGAGTACAGCTTTAGATTAAAATTAAAGTGTGGTTTAGATGTGGTTTACTCACAAAGAGTAAGTGGAGTTATAGACAGAAAGGGGCCAGAGGCTTTTGGGGTTCCTCAGCCTGCAGATGATATTTACGCCTTAGGAGATGAAATTTCTCAGAGTTTTACGGAAGCCCTAGCCTGTGGTTCTTTTAATGCTAGCAATTTTACCATGACAAGATTGTCTAATAATGCAGCTATTCCAGCAATTTTGGGATGTTTTAATAACAAAATTATTTTAACACCTACGGTAGATATTCTTCAATATTTAGGAGACAGCATTGAGGTTGACCTTGTTAATATTTCAGATAAATATGGTAATCCGGCTGCAAGCAACTATTCTTGGAAGTTTAATATCGGAAGCCAAGAGGTGGATTCTACAGTGTCTTATTATGCTCAGCTAAACCCTTCCGCTTCTGGATTTAGTACCTCATCTTCTATCTCAAGTGTACCGAATTCTTTGAATGAGGATGATGCTGGCACGCTCAATGTAGACTTTACGGTCTCCCAAGCGGCAAGTGATAGTATTTTGGTATATTTCATTGTGGCAGGAACGGCAACATATGGTGTAGACTACACCGTCTCTGGAGCACAAAGTTTTAATGGAAATGAAGGCTCTATTTATATTGCTAAAGGTTCATTGCTAGCTCAGTTGCATATTGACCCCACGGCAGATTCAGATTTAGAGGCTGACGAAAGTATTATTCTCGGAATATTAAGTGGTGGAGACTATAACATAGGAGGAAGTAATAAGGCAACCTTTACCATATTAAATGACGACAGCGATGATTGTGAAAATGGAGGTGCTCCGTTCCTTGTGACGAATAATGCCTCAGGAAATACATCGATATCTGCTGGTGAATACCACAAATCAATTTTAGAGTCGGATGGTTTAGTGCAATCTCCTACTACAGTGATTTTTAAAGGAGAGCATTCGGTTACGCTTAAGCCAGGGTTTGAGGTACAAAATGGCTCTGTTTTCTTAGCTATTCAGGAAGATTGTCCTAACGCAGTTACTGGCGGCGGCTCATCAGGTGGAGGTAAAGGAGCTAGACTAGCTACTGCTAATATCCCAGCAGCACCAGAGCTTGCTACTTACACCTTAGAAAACAAAGGTCGCTTAGATGAAAGTAAAGGGATTGTCCAAAAGATAGATAAAGATGGAAAAATACTTATTCCTTTTGCAAGTGCCTTTGAACAACAGTTCGAAATAGCATTACTAACTTCTGTTGCTTCTAAGGAGGGAGAATTTAATTCTGACATCATTTATGAAAGTGGCGTGAACACTTTCAGCTTAGACACTAATGAGCTGGAAGCTGGAACCTATTTCCTTAAATTCAAAGGACTAAAAGATAAAAAAGAAAGCTTTCATAAGTTGGTGGTTTCAAGTAATTGATAGGGATTAATTCAGAATCTAAAGAGGCTGTCTCCATTACGGAGGTGGCCTCTTATACGGTTATAAGTGAAATTACAAAAGATCCAAGACTGTCCATAAGCAGCCCTTTATTGTATTATATGCATGACAAAGTAAAGGTGGCTGGGAAGAGATAATAGAGCATTTATTCCGATTTATCATCTATTCCGTGGTTAAATTGCTCAAAATCAGTTCGTAAACTCATTACGATTCTCCATTGGGTAAACCGGGTTTAATCCTTTTGAATGCGTCTTGATATAATTTTCGCGAACTTTCGAGTGGATTCTCTTCCTGAGTTATCTTTTACCGAAATTTGGTATGCGTAAGTTTCTCCCACTTTTACATCTTTATCCCAAAATCTACTTTTTTCTACATCCACTTCTGCGACTTTCTGGAATTCTTGTTCTGTTGCTGTATTCGCCAGCATTTTATAAATGACTATCTTCTCTATATCGGCATTATTTGGCCAAAGCCAGTTGATTTCTATACCTGGAGGTATGTTTTTATAAGATACACGAGACAAGTGGTTGTCCTCCTCATGGATAGCGTTAAAACCCTCAATAATTTGACTTACGGATACTGGGCTTTCTTTTTCATTAATTCCCATGGCTGAGATAGCGTATTCATAAGCTAATTCTGGAATAGCGGCCTCGTCTAAATATTCTGGAACCTTAATAAGGGAGTCTATCACGAAAAAAGGCTCTAAGGCACTGGCACGTCGGTAAATATTATAC
The DNA here is from genome assembly GCF_055134445.1 of Arcticibacterium sp. Lineage (NCBI taxonomy): Bacteria > Pseudomonadati > Bacteroidota > Cytophagia > Cytophagales > Leadbetterellaceae > Arcticibacterium > Arcticibacterium sp. Next base: position 12,956 of record NZ_JBSRVI010000062.1, on the reverse strand, counting down.
GACGAAATAAAGTTGGAGGACATTTCCCGCGTTTCCCAAGTTAGTTTGTTTCCAGACGCCCATCGTTTTACATTAAGACCAATGGGTTTCTCTATCTCCGTCTCAAATTTTGGCTGAATGGAAGCAATAGTGGAGAGCTGGCTTAATTTCATGTTATAGCTCATACTTTTTATACCGTAATACCTGGTTTGATGCTGGAAATCTCCATTTAATGTGCTATCTATTAAGGAAGTACTGTCTCTGGATGACCCTACGGTTTCAAATGTCTCGGCATCCGGAGTAAGGGAAGAATACACAAAATAATTCATCAAATTAGTCTCATCTACGGGCTCCCAATCAATTCTTATATAAGGACCTACATGACTCAGCGTGAGCTTTGCAGGAGGTAGTATTCTTTCACTCGTTGTATGACTACCAGCGGCTTTAACCGATGGGAAATCTTTATAAATAAGGTTATTTATAGGTGAAGAAATCACCTGCAAATCATAATTATAAGATTGGCCATTTTCTACGTCATAATCCAAGTAATAGTTTTGATTTAGAGGAATGGTATCTAAAATAGCATAAACTCTATTGCCTATTTCGCGTGAAAGTAAATAGCCGCTCACATAAGAATGCTCTGTTACAGGTTCCCATGTCAAGTAAATGGCATTTGTGCTGTCTTTGGCGGTGAAGTTTTTGGGGTAAGGGAGCCTTCCCTTGGTAAATGCTGCAATGGTAGCCGTATCTGAGGGAGTTCCTCTATTGCCCAGAAGATCTACGGGCACGGCAAACACATCCCAAACTTCCATAGGGTTTACTCTGTGAAATATGCTGGCTTTAACGGTATCCGCAGCATAAAACATTCTTTTGGTATAAAGCTTCTCAAACTTTTTATCAAATGTCTTTTTGCCATAAAAATCTACTTCGAAAGCCATTTTGTTTTCAATTCCTGTTTGTAACCATCCTCCAGTAATCAAAGAATCAAGAGAGGATATTGACATTTGATTGAAACGAAGTTTAACCTTATCAAGCATTTTGTTTGAGGCTCCAAAAGAAGTACTCCCTGTCACAATTGACTCCCCCGTATCATTCCATTTTACGCGGTAGGTGTATTTGTTTCCTTCTTCAACGTCAAGGTCTACATAAGCATGTCCCATGGCTCTCAGCTGCTTTACAGGCTGGAGAAATAGAAACGAAAAGGGGCTATTAGAAGATTGATAGGCTTTTATGATTTCGGCTTCTGATTGGAAACTATAATTGACTTTATCTTCCAAAATAGCCTGAATAGTTCCTTCACCAAAAATGGCTTCTAGTTCTGTAGAAGACTGAATAGGTTTTAACGTATCAATGACCACAAAGGCACCATCATTTACACTTCGTTCAATTAAGAAAAAACGACCATTCTGATAGGGTTCAGGAAAGAGACCATTGTGCTCCATCATATATTTTTCATCTACCAAGAAGATATAATTACCGTCGGCACCAGAGCAAATTCTATCTTCCACGAAATTGCCAATAAACTGGGCATGAGTCTTTTCTGAGAATAGACTTAATGCGAGTAATAGGATTATATGTATTCTTTTCATTACCATTCTATTGGACAAGTTGTTGATTGGAAATCGTCGGCTTCTTCGGTGGCCATTACCCATTTTCCATTTTCATAGCCAGCTTTGTCGGGGTCGGTGTAAAAATAGAAATAGATACATGGTCGCCAGTAAAATAAACCTACAGAATTGCAGTCTGCATCATCTCCTCCTGCTCCAATGATTTCGTCAAAAGCAAAAAGTTGGAATAGGAATCGCCATTTCCATTTTTCTTTAGAAGCAATGTCTGAAGTGTATCCTGCTCCGCAAATTTTAGCAATTTGGATGGTGTATTCAAAAAGTATCATGTCTATAGGAGCCCTAGATTTTACACCTAAGTCAATAACAGGTGAGCCACTGAATCTTAGCTCAAACTGACCATCATTGAAGCTTTTTAATAGGCCCAATTGAAGTTCAATCCCAATTCCGGCACGAGCAGATCCAGATACAAAATCATTACTAAATTCTTTGGCAACGCCCAATAGAACAGCGGCTTTGATTCCAAAGTATAATCCTGAGAATAGGCCATCTCCGTCTTTAAATGAATCTGGTATGGCGTCAAAGAAGGCTGTTCTTTGTTGAATGGATTGCTCGGCAATATCGTTAAATGAAGAACCCATAAACTGAACAACTTTAGAAGCTGTTTCTGAAAGCGTTTGTCCACCGGCAGTGGTGGCGTCTGCTAGTTTTTCGGAATCTGTTTCCGCGTTTACACCAATGGCAATTTTTGCTGATAATTTGAGATAAACAATGGCATGAACTGGCCAATCTCCTTCCGCGGCACCCATGATGAAAAAGTTGGTTTTATCGTTTTTAGAACCAACGTCTAATTGGAAATTGGCTGTAAAGTCTATAAACGGTCCTACTGTAGCTCTACTAAAAGATGGTATTCCAAGAAAGAAACGCCAACTTTTTTCTGCAGGGTCATTACTAATAAGGAAGGCGGCATCGAGGAGGTATTGTCCTTTTAAAGCCACTCCGGAAGCTCCAGTAAGCGTAAAAGCACCTGGCTTGCTCGCTATAAAAGCTACAGTAACCTCGGCGTCACTAAGGCTTACATCATGGTTTTTAGGCTCATAACCAGAGCGGCCAGAACTTGCAAAAAATAACTCATCAAAACCTATATAAATTGGGTTATGGCTGTTTCCTTTCTTCCATTTTTGTTTAATAGCGGCATCAGTAGTGGCCTTATCTGCCGTTTGAGTTGCTGTCGAATCTTTTAGGTATTGCACTATCTCTGCAGGAAAAGTTTGCTCTTTCCCTATACCAATAGATGTGGCCAATTGTAAAAAAGTGGCATCAGTGGCCTTGTCGTATAAGAAACCAGCTTTCAAACTATACATTTTGAAACTAGGTGCCCCTATTCCGCCTTCTGAAGCTACGGCTAAACTTCCACCCCATATGATATCTCCGTTTACATTCACATAGCCTCCTGAACCAGATATTTCTGCCCCAACAATCTCCAAATTGCCATTAACAGATAGGAAAAGACCGTTTACCTTATTGGTAGAGTCAAAAAACAACATGCCGCCAACTTCCAGACTTATGACTGTTGGTAGCCTTAAACTACCAGAGGCGGAGGCCGTTTCTCTATTAAAAGTATTGGCACTTTCATCCCATTTTGCCACTACTTCCATATCAAAAGTCGAAATTAGAGGAATAGCGGCTCCGTAAACGATATTTATTTCACCATCATTTAGATTGGCCTCAGGTAATGAAGTAAGACCATCTTCCATTAACTTATCTTCTATATTGACGTCTGTGGAGCTTCCAGCAAATTGTTTGGGCCTGAGTACCGTATAACCCCAAAAGTTATTGGATTTCCAACTTTCCAATTTCATAGCCCAAACGGAATCGGCATCACTGTATTTCCATGAAAGCATAAAATCATGAGGGTCAATAGAAATTTCGGCAAGTCCTTCTAGTGTAAGACTGCCTTCGGTATCGGCTAGAGGCATATTTAGCTTGGGAATGTAGCTGTTACCTGTGTTGGTGGCGAAAAAAATATCTTCTCTAAAAATCTGCTCAATGTACCCAAAGCCGTCCGTATTTGTACGGGCAGAAGCCGTTATCTTAATTCTAGAACCAGGTTCCATGGCTGGTTGGGGAATTTTGAACATCTCAACTTCATTTAATACCGCGGCTGTTTGTACTACTTCTTTTTGATTTTTATAGTCTGAATAAGAGATGCCATTGGCGTTATAAGAGATCTCTTTTAGACTCTCGCTATTGGCTTTGATTTTATTGCCATCGTTATTCGTAAAATAGACTATTTCTACGCCATCGCTTTCTACATAGACTTCTTCAATTTGGGCTTGTACCACATCAGCTCCCATGGAGAGTTTTCTGGGCGACCTAGAATAATCGATTAACACACCTGAAATAGACTCGTTTGCGAGGCGTAGCTTGTCAATATTCAAAAGAGAAATATGGATGTTAGGAATACTCATGAGGGGCATCACCACCATATTGTGTAATTCGGTTGTTATCGGACTTAAAGTCAAAGCTTCAAAAATCAAATTACCTGTTTGAAATACACTTTTATTGACATTACTCTTTTGAAACATTTTTTCAAGCTGCTTGTTGTCTGATTTTATAGTCTCATAATATCCGAACAATTCTTGAAGTGCAGCTGCTGAAGATGTATTGCTTTTTTTAGAGATAAATTTAAGTTGTGAAATGGGTATGTCACCATTACTGTAAGCAATAGGATATGGCATGTTTTCAAAATTATTTATGCCGAGATCTTTATTGTAGGTAATTCCTTTTTCCTCATCCTTATTTTTATAGCCGATGTTAGACTGGGAAAACTTGGTTAAATCTGCTTTTTGATAAACACTGAGAATGTCAGAAGAAAGCTTACTTTCTTCCAAACTGAATGATTTGGTGTAAATCATCCCTATTTTATGATCGTTTTCCTTTACAGGTCTTAGGTAAATTGCGGCGTCGGCTTTTACATCCAGTTTATTTGCGAAAAGCATTTCTCCTGATTTGTGAACTAAGCTGACTATTGGTGAGGTGAATTTGAAGGTAGGAATAGACACACCCTTACCCTCTATTTTTAAATTGACGTCGGCAAATTCAAATGTATTACCCTGTCTGTCTGCTATTGTCCCTGATACGGGAATATTAGCGACAATGTCTGGGTAAGTTGCTAATATTTGCCCCAACATAGATTCAGAATCAAATTGCGTGATTTCAGTAATATTAAAGCCATACAAAGACACTAACTGTGGGGCTTTGGAATTTATAGTAGAGTCCGTTTGAGCCCCAATTTTTATATAGATATCTCTGGTGTAGGTTAGACCATAACTTTCTGCAGTGGCCATGTGCACTATTCTATCGTAGTAGCCATCTTTTGTGGCTTCAATGGTTAGAAAGTTTTCATCTTCTGAGGGCTGGAATTTTACAGAATAGTATCCATTTTCATCTGTGGTTGTTGTCGTTTGTGTTCCTAAGAAGTCCACTTGAATGTTGACATTGGCCAAAATGCCGGAAGTGCCATATTTATAAACAATCCCACTTATTTTGCCTCCAGACTCTAATTCAATCGTAATGGTTTGTGTGCTTGCTTGACCGTTTTTAAGTGGCGGGAATTCGAATGGGATATCTACATTTCCATATTTTTGCCCTTGTGCATCAACAGAGGTACTGCTTGGCATAATGTTGAAGACTTTGTTTCCACGGCCAATATGGCTGTCTAGCATCAACAGACCTTCCGTATTGGTCTGGCCAATGACATCCAAACGATTTTCATTAATAACCACATCTTTGATGGGCTGCTGCGTTTCTTTATCTATGACCTTGAAAGTTAGCTGAAAAGCCTTTGGTTTAGCGTCATCAAAGCTTCTATAAATACTTGCTCCTGCGTAAAAGGCATCTTGATTTTTTGATTGTAGAAACTGAGAGCCGACTAAATGAGAATAATAACCCAGTTTATAGTTATTTGGTTTTGCATCGGTTGGGAGGTTTTCGGCTAAACTTGTGAAATCGTCTTCTATATATTGTTTGACCAATGACCTATCAATGTCTGTCCTGTTGTTCTTTATTTGACTGGAAATGGGTAGGCTAATAGTGGCATTGTCATAACCTGGTCTTCTGATTTGTAAGTTGGCGGTGGAGTTTTCAGGAGCTAAGAAGTGAAGCCAACCGTTGCCGTCTGTGGTAAAACTATAGGCGGCATACTCTACTAAAGTGTTCTTCAAAGGTTCGTTTTCTTCATTCAATAATTGAACCATAACCGCGGTGAGATATCGCTGTTTAATTAGGAAATCTTTTCTGGTTCCTAAGTTGCTTTTATCCAGTTTGAGGTTGACCGTTTCTACAAGGTTATTCTTAAAATAAACTTCAATTTGATAGGTCAAATCTGCCGTAGCGGCGGAGGTTGATAGATTAAAGCGATAAGAATTGTCATTTCCCGTAAGCAAAGTGCTTTTTGTGCCATTTGGAGATGTTAAGACCAGCTTGACAGACTTTCCTTCATTCAGGCTATTTTCATAAGAAATGTTGCCATGAATGTATGGTTTGCCTTTTTTCTGACTTATGGGAACTGTGATTTCGTAAACGCCATTTTCCGTGTCTAGTTGAGCAAATTGAAGCTTGTCGAGATAAGGAGAAGGACCTTCTATTTTTAGTAGATACTCTTGTTTGAATTTACTGGCAGCGTAAAACATACCGTTGGCAAATTCCCCTGGTTTTAACTCCGCTACTTGGAAATAGTCTTCATTATTGATCCTTTCAACATTATAGCTGCCCGATTTAAAGTTCTCATATTTGGCATAAGGGGCAGTCACTAGACTAGAAACTCGTCTATAAACTTTTACCAGATGGTCTCGAGGATTTGAAGATTGAAATCCTCTTTCAGATAGTTCTGTGGTAAATCTAAATGTTTTGGCTGGAATTACCCATTCGCCAACGTCTAATGAGTTTTCAAAACTATTGGAATTTATTTCTTTTTTAAAGGTGCCAAAAACCTCATGTTTTACGCTTAAATATATTTTGTCGGGTAACAAACCTCCACGGAGGGCTTCGGCAGGGAAACTGACATTAAAGCCACCTAAACTACCTGCAGCAATTGTTTTTAATAAAACTTGACAGCTTTCATCCGCAAAGACTTCTATTTTTGCTTCTGCCAATGGGTATTTTAGATTGGATACCTCCTGATTATTATGAATGAATTTTTTGGTGGTTTTTGTTTTTCCAGAAGAGTTCAGTCTATTCCATTCTTCCTGAGCCGTGCCGCTGATAGCTCCCTGTGCTAGCTCTTCTTCTAAAAAGGCCCAAGAGACATTTCCAGAGATACTCTTTTCTTCCAAAAGAAGTTTTACTTCTTCTCTATCTTCATATTTCAAATAGGCTTGCTGACTCACTATGGAATCTCTGTCTACATCAAAAGCGACTATTTTGAATAAATAAGAGCTGTCCCAATTTAAATGAGAAATATAAGCGGCGTAGCTATTTTCACCACCCTGAAGACTATAATTTTCAGGGCTGTCATATTTAAACTCTTTCCAATCCTTTTTAATGTTGGTGGCATAAAGAATCTTGAAGTCGGTATGGTTTGGATAGCCACTCCATGACAAATATGCCTGGGTAGAATCCAACCAAAGGGGTTTTAAATCAAAAGGGGGTTTTATAGTGTCTTTATAATGAAAGATGGGGCCATAAGCTGTTTCATAAAATGGACTCCCTTTGACGGCTATTTGGAAGTCGTATGAGCCTTCTGGTAGTAGATATAGGATGTCGTCATGGATATTTACGCCAGATTTAGAGCTAACTTTTGGGATTTCTTTTGATGACCAATCTGCCCCTTTTTCCCTATAGAACAGTTCATAACTTTCGTCATTATCATGCCCTTCCCAGCTTATATTAAAGTCATATCGTCCACTTCTTTCTACTTTTTCATTTAAGGGTGGCAAAAGTTGATGGTCATATTTAAACCATTGGATCTCACTAAAACCGTTATTCCTAAAAATACCAATTTCTTCCAAGCCTTGTTTGGCGATAGCCCTTACCCGATAAGCATAAATTCTTCCAGGAATTAGAGGTGGTAGTGCGTAATTATAGTTTAGTGTTGTTTGCCTGGTTTTAGTGCTATAAATAGGTGGTTGAGATAAGAACAGATTTTGATAGTTTCCAAGATAGTCGTTAGGGCTGTTTATTTCTGTAATAGTGAATTCGTATTCCACATCTGTTACGTTTTTATGCCTCGGAATCCATTGGAAATTTATGTTTTGGGGAGAAAGAGGCTGTTGTAAATCATCGTTTTCTGGTACCGCAAAAATTGGAGGTTCGTTAACGGTCATCCAGATTGGATTGCCGTATTGGACACCAGAAAGAGCTCTGCCTGTATTAGCGTCAATTACCTCAATGCCAAATTGATATGTTCCTTCTTCTAAGGAGTTGGCATATTGTTGTGGGGAAATGAGGAGGTTATGATTCTGAAAATAATTAGCGATTTGATTATTTGGAATATGATACGTTTGTCCACTAGACAATTCTATGGTTTGTTCATTTTGAACAACTGGTGTACTCTGAATAATGATACCAGGGCCTTGAATCCATAGCCGTAGTTTTATTTGTCTTGTGGGTAAACTGTTATCTCTAACTTCCAGCTGCACACTAAAGTTGTTTTGAGCAGGGCTAGCGTATTCGTTTAAATATATAGGATAAGGAGCGGTTTGAGTTATTCTCGCCACTACGGGGTATCTAAAGTCTTGAGCTTCAAGGTTAATAAACATTGAAACTAGCAGAAAAGTTAAGAATGTTATTTTAGTGGTTTTCATGGCTAGAAGCTGATGTTATATCCTAGGTTAGCGTTGGTGTAATTTGATCCAATTCCGTTTGCAACTAAACCAATATTCATAGAAATCTTTTGCCTTGGTAAAGGGCTGTAATTTGCCAATAGGAAGACATTATATGCGGTTAGCTGCTCCGAGTTGAAATTTGAAAAAAGGAGATTGGAGCTAATGCTGCTGGTCAATTTCTTATTGAAAAAAGACTTTTGAAGGCTCAGAGAAGGCCCTAATCCTTTATTATCTCCTAAATGATATTTGTTTTGATTAAACGAGAAGCCCGTATTTATTCCGAAATCTTTACTTATCAGGTTTAAATTGTACCATAAGGCGGCATTGATAATATCCGATTGGGTTTCCTCTCTTATGATAGGGCCATTACTCCCTTCGGCTTTCATGAGGGACAGGTTTAGTCTCAGGGCAGAAGATTTTGTTTCTGAACTGGTCAAAGTTTGATTGATACCGAAATTAAAGTTTCTTGAAATCTGTGAATAATCTAGACTGTCAATAGGTTGTCCTGGAATTCTGGTGATTTCTTGATAAGAATCTTTTACAAACATGAAGGATTTGAAGTTGGTGAAACTTAAATTCATCTGCAGTTTTTCTGTAGGACTAATAGTGGAATTTACGGACGCTACCCAACGGTTTTGGCTTGTGCTCTTCGTGTTTTCTAAGTCATCTTTTTGGGTTCCTAGCCGGGCAAATAGTGCCACTTTCTTTTTCCAAAAATTGGTTGACAAATGAAAACTATAACTCTCAAGGTCATTGACGAAATAGTAACCTCCTAAAGTTTTGTAACCAGGGTCTACCTTTTCATAGCCCACACCTATGAGTGAGGCAGATTTGCCGAGATGAAAGTTTACTTGGGTTTTAAAGGCATTTAAAGATTTGGAAGTACTGTTTTCATTAACAAATAGGGCTGCAGCGGATTTGATTTTCAATGCTGTTGGGTTTTCGTTGGCATTTGAGGTCAACAAACTATTGGCCATTTCACCTTTCCATTCTAAGAAGGGAAGGGGTTTTATAAGCCAGTCTAAAGCCAACACCAGATTCTCGGAAGGTGTAATGGTTTGACCATAGAATATTTGATTTTCCGCAGGGATTGAATTCTTGTTATCGGAAGCATAAAAGGCAGTGGCACCTAATTTTAGTTGCCGACCAAACCTATAGCTAACTTTAGTTCCAGCTCCCATTCTACCAAAAGTAGGGCCAGCTACGGAGTCCATAGGGCTCGCTTTTACCATTCTGCCATACATGATTTTAACGTCCCAATTCTCAGGTTTTAGTTCAAAACCTGCACCCAGAAATTGATGTCCATTTAGGGTATAAGGGGAGAAATTGAAATTGCCAGTTCCTAGCGTTGCCGATGCCCATTTGTAGCTAGGTCTGATGCTCAATTGGTTAAAGTTATAGGCTTGACTGAAGTTAAACTTCCTATCAGAATAGCTAAAACTCACTGGAATGTTAAACTTATTGATTCCAAGGTTCAGGTTGCCAGAGGCAAATAGGTTAAGTTTGTTGTCAAGAAAATACGAATTATAATTGGTGGTCAAATTTAATCCGCCATTAAGCTTCATTAATGGGGCCTTTCTAATGGCTCTGTCGTCATTTAAGTTTTGAGCAGAGAGTTGAAATCCACTAAAAAGAATACAATACAAAAGGAACCTTTTCATTTTCTATCTGATGACTATTCTTTTGGCAATATTGCCCTCTGTGGTATGAAGCAGAACGAGATAAAGTCCAGGGGAAAGATGAGCATCCAATGGTATGGATAGCCTTCCCACTTCATCATTTTCATAGGATTTATTGAAAATTACTTTTTTATTGGCAGCCTGTATGAGTATGATAGCATAGGCATCTTCTTGGTTTAAAGTGATATCTAAGGTCAGCTCATTATTTATAATTGGATTGTTTAATACTTTAAGCTCTGCATAGTTTACTCCTGTGGGAGCAGGGAAGCCCTTGTCGTCATAAAAAGCTTTGCTTATAATCTCTATTTCTTGAGTAACGGGGAAAACGCAGCCATTTATGGTGAGGAAAGCTTCAATGGTATAGTTGCCCATTTCTGTGAATTGAAGTATCAGTTTGTGTTCTTCTTCCGATATCACATTGGCGTATGGGGGGAGTCGCCATTCCACTTTGGTAGGTATGGGTTCTGTAATGTCAACCAAAACCACATGGTCATAATTTGGAGCTACGGAAGGAGCGGCTAAATAGGTGTTCACCGAGCGGTCGGCATAGACCTCAATAGATTTAAAGGACTGACATCCATCGGCATCAACCACCTGAAGTAAGTAAAAGCCCGTGGTGTCATCTGTTAGCGTGGGGCCTTCTATGACATCACCTCTGGGCGATTCCCAAAAGTAAGAAACAGCCCACTCCGCTTGTGTACCGTCAACTACGAAATTCGTTGGACAAACCTCTTGGTCGTCCAATATGATTTCATTTTCTGGTGGTGAGGTCATCGTCAGTTGCTCTGAACGGGCTTCGCATCCTAGAGCATCTTTGGCGATGAAAGCAGTGGTTTCACCTTCGCATATATGTTCTATCTCCATTGGACTCCCTCTTTCCGCAAAGTTTTCCCATGAATAAGTGAATGGGCCTATACCGCCAGTTACCTGACCTGTAAATACGCCTTCACATAACCCAAAACAAAGGGCTTCGGTTAAGGCAACTGAACTGGAAAAAGGAATGGTTTCTTTCTCGATCGTATAATTAGCTTCAGCGGTACAGTTGTTCTGGTCTGTTACCATGACGGTGTAATCGCCTTCTGGTAAATCGGTGTTTAAGGTGCTATTAGATTGATTAGACCACGACGTTTGATAGGGCTTAGTTCCACCTTTAATGTCGATTTCTAAAATGCCTTTATTTGAGGTTTCGCAGTAATTGTTGAGTTGTTGTAAAAGGTTTATTTCAATTAGGTCTGGCTCTGTAACTTCTATTTCTTTTTTTATACTAATGCCGTTGCCATCGGTTATGGTAACAAAGTAATTTCCAGCATTTATGTTTTGAGCCGCAGTGTTTTCTGAGATTTTGGTTTCTCCGCCAGACGCCTCCACCTTATACCATAATATGGAATATCCTGATTCTGAGTTTTGCTCATGCACACCACCAGAAGGGTTGATATCTAAGGAGCCATCGTTTTGTCCAAAACAGGAGACAGGGCCTATGATGAATTCACCGGTAATTTGAGATGGGGCATCCAAGAACTCAGAGGAAAGAGCAGAGCAGCCATGACTGTCAATAACCTGTAAAGCGTAAGTGCCTTCTCCTATGGAATGGAGTGTTGAAACTGGGCCACTTGAAAGAGTTTTTGTTTCTAAAAGCTGATTTTGTTCGTTTCTCCAATTATAACTTTCGTATTCACCAGTACCACCCATGACCGAAAAAGCTATGCTTCCATCATTTGTATTATAACCCTTGGGTTCTATTTTTTGAACCAGGTTGAGAACAACTGGAGCTGGATTGATAAATTCAATGCCACTAAATTGTTTAACCAAACAGGTTCTATGGTCTGTGATGATTACTTGATTTAAGGATTGAGCAAACCCGTTCATAGCGGTCTTGTTAGTTTCGTCAAATGGTATGACTGCACCTCCATTCAGCTGATAGAAATAAACGCCATTTCCTCCGCTTGCTTCTAGAAATAATTGTCCATTGGCGTCGTCAAAACACGTGATAGGGTTTGTGAAAAAGGAAGCAGAAGGAATTGTGGGTTCATAAATGTCCAAACTTCTAGCGTTTTCACATCCTTCATTATCAAATACTGTGAAGGTATAAGTCCCTTTTTTAAGATTATTTCTTTCGAAATCTCTCTTTTCGGTATCCTTCCACTGGATACTATAATTTGGGCCATTTCCACCTATAGGAGTTATAGAAATTTTACCGTCATTGGCGGCGTAACAGGAAATGTCATCTTTGGCGATTTCAAAACTAGGGCTCGGTAGTAGCTTGGTCGTGATTTCGTTACTCTTAGGACTACTGCATAAAGTCTCATGACAAATAACAGAATAAGTGTTACTACCAGTCACGGTAATACTAGGCCCAGTTTGACCATTATTCCAAACGTAGGTACCTGCACAGTTTGGACTTGATGAGGTATTAATAGAAAGGATGGTATTTCCTCCTTTACAAAACTTGGCTTGGTTTGTCGCTTGGATGATAGGAGCACCAGGAGAATTATAAAAATTTACTTTGACCGTGTTCGACTGCTCAGATAGGCAGCCATTTACCCTGCAATGGGCGTAATAGCTTCCAGAGGAATAAACAGTGATGGTAGGCGTGTCTTCGTCTGTGCTCCAAGAGATAGTGCCAGAGCAGCCACTTACGCTCAATACTGTACTGGTAGTAGGGGAACAAAAATCTCCACCGCCAGATACCGTGGGTGCTGCTGGTATAGGTTTGGCGTTAATCGTAATGGCATTGCTTTGGGGGCTGCTGCAATTTGTTTCTTGACATCTGACAGAGTAAGTATTACTAGAAGAGACCGTGATGCTACTTCCTGTCTGACCTGTGTTCCAAATGTAGGTGCCTGAACAGTTTGGACTGGAAGATGAATTAACGGAAATGGTGGTGTTTTCACCTTGACAAAACTCAG
>NZ_JBSRVI010000061.1:0-17224 GCF_055134445.1 Arcticibacterium sp. | reverse complement strand
CTGAATGGCTCTACCGGCTTTGGTAGGCTCATAAGTCTCATAAGCTTCGTCCACTTCTTTAATCAGTGTTTGAAGTTTAGAAAGTACCCATTTATCTAATTCGGTTGCTTTTGATAGGTCAATTTCTCCTGTAAAATTATAATTGTCAAGGTTGGCATAAAGAGCAAAGAAATTATAGGTGTTTGTCAATGTTCCAAAGAACTTGTTTCTAGCTTCCGTAATGCCATCTAAGTTAAATTTAAGATTGTCCCAAGGCTGAGCATTGGTAATCATGTACCATCTGGTAGGGTCGGCTCCATAATTTTTTAAAGTCTCAAATGGGTCAACAGCATTGCCAAGTCTCTTAGACATTTTATTGCCTTTGGCATCCAAAACCAGACCTGTAGAAACTACATTTTTAAAAGCAACAGAGTCAAAAAGCATCCCAGAAATGGCATGAAGCGTAAAGAACCAACCACGTGTTTGGTCTACACCTTCAGAGATAAAGTCTGCCGGGAAGGATTTATCAAAAGTGCTTTCATTTTCAAATGGATAATGCCACTGAGCATAAGGCATGGCTCCTGAGTCAAACCAAACATCTATCAAGTCTGGCTCACGGAAAAGTTTTTTACCTGTTTTAGAAACGAGGACTACATCATCTACATATGGGCGGTGTAGATCGAAATTTTCGTAGTTCGACCTCACCCCCTGCCCCTCTCCGGTAGAGAGGGGAGCTTTTTCAAGTTCTTTCAGAACTCTTTCCTTTACATCTTCGATATTGTTGAGTACTTCGGCATTTTTAAATCTTATAACGCTAAAACCCTTTTGGTTTAAATAGGCCGTTCGGTAATTATCATATTTAATTGCTTCCTCAGAATCGTGAATTTCCCCATCAATTTCTACAACTAGATTATGTTTTATACACACAAAGTCCACAATGAAGTCTGCAATGGCATGTTGACGTCTGAATTTCTCACCTAAATTGTTATTTCTACATAATTGCCAGAACGCATCTTCAGCTTGTGTAGCATTCTTTCTATTCTCTCTTGCATTGGCCTTTAGATTAAACAACCATTTCTTCGTTTCAGCGGTAAAAACCAAAGCTTCTCGAAGCTCACCTCCGGAGTCAAATGTTCCACTAATTCGAGCATTATCAGAAGAAAACTTGTTTTCGTCAAAAAGCCCCTCTCCCCCGGAGAGGGGCAGGGGGTGAGGTTGAGTCTCCAAATAGTTTTTTGTCATAAACCCAGCCTCAATTGCTTTATCAATTTCAAGGCTAAGTTCGTCCACAGAGCCAATGCAAAGTATTTCATCATCTTCGTTTTTCCAGATAGGAAGCGGTGTTCCCCAAAATCTTGAACGAGAAAGATTCCAGTCCACCAAGTTTTCTAACCAGTTGCCAAACCTTCCAGAACCTGTAGATTCAGGTTTCCAGTTAATCTGCTTGTTAAGTTCTGCTAATCTATCTTTTACAGCCGTAGTTTTCACAAACCAGCTATCTAACGGATAGTATAAAATTGGTTTATCTGTACGCCAACAGTGCGGGTAGGAGTGAACATATTTTTGGACATTGAATGCTCTGTTTTCCTCTTTCAGTTTTATAGAAATCCTTTCGTCTACAGAAAGGTATTTCTCTCGTTCTTGTTTTTTCTTTTCGGTTTCTAGTTCAGCCTCGGTATAGTATTCTGCTTTTACATATTCTAAGGCAAAATCAGTTACTTCTTTCACAAAACGTCCTTTACGGTCAACCAAGGGCATGTCTTTGCCTGCTTCATCTTTGACCATTATGGCACCAATGCCATTTTGCTGAGCTACTCTAAAGTCATCGGCACCAAAAGTTGGAGCGGTGTGCACCACACCAGTACCATCTTCAGTAGTCACAAAGTCACCTATGATTATTTTAAAAGCATCTCCATTAGGCTTTACGTAAGGCAGTAGTTGCTCATAGTTTAGGCCTTCTATTTCAGAACCTTTAAAAACAGCTTCTACTGTCCACGGGATTAGTTTTTTGTTTGAAGCTTCAAAACCTTCAAAGTCACCATCTTTTCCTTTTTCTGAAAAATGCTTTCCTAGTAAGTCTTTCGCCAAAATAACATTCACAGGCAAGAAAGTGTATGGGTTGAAGGTTTTAACCAAAGCATACTCAATGTTTTTACCTATGGTCAACGCCGTGTTTGATGGCAGCGTCCAAGGAGTGGTGGTCCATGCTAAAACAAATACTTCATCATTGCCTGCGGCATCAAAAACAAAAGCTGATTTTTTGTCTTTTGTTAGCTTAAACTGAGCTGTCATAGAGGTGTCTGTCACATCTTGGTAGGCTCCTGGTTGGTTAATTTCATGCGAAGAAAGTCCAGTGCCTGCAGCAGGAGAATAAGGCTGAATGGTGTATCCTTTATATAGTAAGTCTTTGTCGTATAGTTTTTTTAGCAAACTCCATACAGACTCAATGTACTCGTTTTTGTAAGTGATATATGGGTCTTCCATGTCTACCCAGTAGCCCATTTTATCTGTCATGTCTTGCCAGATACCAGTAAATCGCATAACCGCTTCACGGCATTTTTGGTTATACTCGGCTACGGAAATTTTCTTTCCTATATCCTCTTTAGTTATTCCAAGTTCTTTTTCGACTTGAAGTTCTACTGGAAGTCCGTGTGTATCCCAACCACCTTTACGGTTTACTTGAAATCCTTTGAGCGTTTGATAGCGACAAAAAATATCTTTTATGGTTCTGGCCATCACATGGTGAATGCCAGGGGTTCCATTTGCCGAAGGCGGACCTTCATAGAAGGTAAAGGTTTTATTTCCTTCACGCTCTTCAATAGATTTCTTGAAGACATTTTCAGATTTCCAAAATGCTAAAACTTCGTCTGCTACGTCAGCGTAATTGACCGACTTATACTCAGGATATTTCATCTAAAAACTTACCAATTTGGTGTAAAAACTTGAACCGGAACTCCGGCTTTTGAAATGGTGGGCAAAGATAGGGAATTCAGTATTATAAAGGTTTCAAACTTGGCATATGTGGTATATTTGTGTTTAATTTTTCAAAATGACTTTCATTCTGGACGTACTATATTCATTTTCTATCCATTTTTTCAATTTGGGTATCAAGATAGTGAGCTTATTCAGCTCAAAAGCCAAGCTTCGTTCTGCTGGTCAAAACAATTGGAAGGATGTTGTTTCAAAAAGAGATCTAAGCAAGCCTTTGGCTTGGTTTCATTGTGCTTCTTTAGGGGAGTTTGAGCAGGGGAGACCCGTAATAGAAGCCTTCAAAAAGAAGCATCCAAAGCATCAGATATTATTAACTTTTTTTTCGCCTTCTGGTTATGAGGTAAGGAAAAACTATGCCGAGGCCGACATTATTTGCTATCTGCCACTTGACTTAAAATCTAATGTGAAACGATTTTCAGAAGCTTTTCAGCCTGATATTGCATTTTTTGTCAAATACGAGTTTTGGCGAAACTTCATAGCAGGTTTGAAAGAAAGACAAGTTCCTTTAGTTTCTTTCTCGACTATTTTTAGACCAAGTCAAACATATTTTAAATCATTTGGTGGCTTTGCCAGAAAACCACTTTTACAGATAGACAAGTTTTTTGTGCAAAATCAAGAATCAGAAGATTTGCTAAGGAAGATTAGTCAAAATAATGTAGAAGTAGCTGGTGATACTAGGTTTGACCGTGTAGCAGATACTTTAAAAACTATTCGTGAGATAGATGTGGCGAAGGTTTTCAAAAATGATAAAAAGACTTTGGTGGGTGGTTCTGTTTGGCCAGAAGATATGGAGGTGCTCATTCCTTTTATTAATAAATCAAAAGATTTGAAATTCATTTTAGCTCCTCACGAAATCAAAGACAAGCAGATGAGCGAATGGGAGAGCCAAATGAGGGATAAGTCTGTAATTAGATTTTCAAAGGCAGAGACACATTCAAATTTAGCTAAATATGATGTTCTGATAATTGACAATGTGGGCATGCTTTCTTCGCTTTATCAGTATGGTGAATTTGCATTTATTGGTGGAGGTTTTGCCACTGGGCTTCATAATATATTGGAAGCGGCGACTTTCGGAATGCCTATATTTTTTGGAGATAAAGCTTTCAAGAAATTTCAGGAAGCTAAGGACTTAATGGAAGAGAAGGGAGCTTTTAGTATTTCGGGTTTTGATGATTTCAATCAAATTATGGAGGAGCTGCTTAGGGACGCTTCGAAATATCAAGAAACAAAAAACATCACTGCTGTATATGTCAAAAATCACACCGGGGCTACCGATGTGATTTTAAATTGGATAGAAAATTCGAGAATTCTTAAACCTTAAACTTCGCCTTCAAATAATCCATTGTCATTTTATTGGCCACTTTAGTGGCTTCAGGGTCGTGTTTGGCATTACTCGGATTTGCAAAACCGTGCACCGCATCAAAAATTTTATAAGTCAACTTTTTGTCGGCCTTTTTCATATTAGCCGCAAAAGTCTCAATGACATCCTTACTAATCCATTTTTCTGTAGCAAAAAGTCCAAGTACATCTGAGTTTAACGTTTTTAGCTGCTCCACATCTTGAACAGGCATGCCATAATACATTACAGTACCCACAGCCTGCTGACCCTCTAGAAGAGCAGACCTAAGAGATAGGCCACCACCAAAACACCATCCCACACTCGCAATTTTTGCTTTAGGACCAGCATAGTTAATTCCAGCTTTCATGATGTTTTCTAGTCTTGTTTGGTCTGCACCACCCATTAGTTTTCCGGCTACTTCTGGGTTTGTAGTCGTTTTGCCATCATACATGTCAAGAGCCAATACATTTACCTTACCATTAAGATCTTTAAAGTAAGTATTTGCCTCGTTTCTAATATGGTCATTTAATCCCCACCATTCTTGGTAAACCAACAGCCATTTATTGCTGTTTGAAGTGGATTTAATGAAATAGCCAGATGCATCCTTTCCATCTGGCGAAGTGATTTTTATTTCATCACCTAGGACTTTAAAATTGATTTCAATTGGAGATGGGTGCATTTTTATGAACTCAGGGTCATTGACGAAGTCTGCCATGCTCGCTGGCATTACATTATGACACATAGTGATTTCCTTTTCTAGCTCGGGTTGACTTTGAAAGCCGAAAAAGGTCCAAAAGAGAAGAAAAAAAGCATATAGTTTAAACATAATCTATTCGTTATTTAATTGGAATTCAGAAAAGAGGCATTCGAAATGATTAACAATTTTCATCTTTTTAAGTTCTAATGTGACTCATTGATATGTTTGGCTATGACATCTTCGCCCCAGTCATTTGTGAGGTCACGAACCACAGAATGCACATGATTATTGTCGTTTTGTGTGCAGTCGTATTCTATTAAAAGTACTGGGTTATGAATTCTGTAATAATGTCCTTCGCCCCATTTTTCGCCACCCATCCACACAAAGTGCAGTTTTTCTAAACCTGCGGCTTCGATCTTTTTCATGAATTCATTTGCAAAGCCATTCGGAGCTCTTTTCACATGATGGCTAATAATTTTCATAAGTTCTAGCTGTTGTTCTTTACTCATTTCCCCGAAAGCAATCCCTTCGTTTTGGTTTATCTCTGCCAGAGCCTTGTTTGAGCTTACTACATCATAAGGTGCTTTATCGTTGATTTTTGCTTTGGCATGTTGCTGGGAGTCTAAAGACTTTATAAAGGCAAATCCCATAGCTGTTTCATCTCTTAAGACCTCCGTGCCTTCTGGCAGGGGCATTCCCGCGGGTACTCTGGCAGGATTAGTTCCGAAGAATAGGGGTGTAGCAGAGTCAATTTTACCTTTTTCGGAAGAATAGTTAAGGGATAGATGGTGACCTTCTATTCTCCAAGCCCAGTTTTTATGAGCATCTGGAGTTCCGAAAAATGAGAAATAGTATTTCTGTGGGTCGCGGTGGTCGCTATCTGTTGGTCTGTTTTCCAAAACGTGTAAAACACCCTCTAACTGCATAATGGCAAGTGCCGTTTTGGTTCCTTCTGCACTGAGAGAGGCATACAACACATTCATGGCTAGTTTCTTTTGGTCATCAGAGAGTTTGCGGTAGTCTAGACCGTTTCTTGGGACAGGCGTATAGAACCAATTTTTTCTTTCTTTGTCAGTAAAGCTAAAAATGGCTTCCGCTTTTTGTTCTTTAGAAAGTGTATTGAGAAATTTTTCTGAAGCCTTTAAGATTTCGGAATTGGTGTTTTTTTGAGCGACTCCGCAGGATACAGAGAAGCATAAAATCAATACAATTAGTTTTTTCATCGTTTTAGGAGGGTTGAAATATTGTTCAATCTATATATATTGATTGGAATTAAAAATACCTTGTAAAAGTCAATGAAAAATAAAGGCTGGCAAATGACGGTAAGTATTATAGGATCTGGAAATATTGCATGGCACTTGGTCAATGTTTTTGAAGAAAAAGGGGTTAGGGTAGCGGAGGTTTTTGGTAGAGATAAGAAAAAGGTAGAAGCTATTACGGGCTACCTTTATGATGTGAAAGTCAAAACAGATCTAGATTTCTCAAATAGCCCTTCCGATATTTTTATTCTTGCAGTTTCCGATGACGCCATTGAAGCTGTAGCTAGCCAAGTTATTCTTCCCCCGAATAAGTTATTGATTCATACATCGGGAGCTAGGGATATGAATGTTTTGCTTAAAGCATCCTATACAAACCCCAATGTTAAAGTGGGCGTGCTATATCCTTTAATGACTTTTACTCGTGGTTTAAAAGTCAATTTTAGGGAAGTGCCTGTTTGTTTGGAAGCAGAAGATAAAAGTACTCAGGATATTCTAAGTGATTTGGCCTCAAGAATTTCAGATAAAATTTACTTCGTAAACTCTATTCAACGTTCTGTTTTGCATGTTGGAGCAGTTTTTAGTTGTAACTTTACCAACCATTTATTGGCCCTAGGAAAAGAGATTTTGGAAGATTCTGAACTCGATTTTGACCTTTTAAAGCCCTTGATAAATGAAACGTTTAAGAAAGGTATGAAAGCAAATCACCCAGCGGAGGTTCAGACGGGGCCAGCCATTAGAGATGATTTTAGTACAATAGATAAACATAGAGAAATTTTAAAAGAGGATGAAGACCTCCTAGAGGTGTATAACGTCTTAACAAAGAGTATTCAAGACTGGTATCAATGAAAAAAGTATTAATTCTAATTTTTATTGCCGTAGGAATTACAAGCTGTGGCACATCTCAATCAAAAGAAGAAAAAACAGAAGAGCCTTCTTTTAATCCAAGAGCGGAACTGCCTGGTACGATAACATATGTGGGTTTAAAGGAGCCAAGTGAGGGAGCCGCTATTCCTAATACCGAAAAAGCACCGGATAAAATGGTGGCTATAAATGGCGGCAATGTAAGAATAGGTTCAGAAGAAGGTTTTGAGCATGAAAGACCGATGTTTTGGGCAAGAATAAAACCTTTTTTTATGGATAAGTCGCCAGTGACCGTAGCCGAGTTTAGGAAGTTTGTGGAAGCCACGGATTATAAAACAGAAGCGGATAAATTTGGCAATGCCGGTATAATACATGAATCCACAGATAAAAACTGGATTCTAAAGGATGGGGCGAATTGGGAATACCCATTAGGAAAGGACTTTCCTAAAGCAGGAGACGACCATCCAGTAACCCAAGTTTCTTGGAATGATGCTACGGCTTATGCCACATGGGCAGGTAAAAGATTACCACATGAAATAGAGTGGGAGCATGCCGCTAGAAACGGAAGCAACTCCAGAGATATATATGCTTGGGGTAACCAAATATCAGAAAATGGAAAATATTTAGCGAATGTATGGCAAGGTACCTTCCCCAACTTTAATGAAAATACAGATTCTTTTGCCGAGACTTCTCCGGTAGGGCAATTTGGAGAAAGCCCTATTGGCTTAACAGATCTTTCTGGAAATGTATGGGAGTGGTGCTCAAATTATCTTTTTGACTATCGCTCCTTAATTATGGAAGATATTCCCTCTACCTTTAAAGGGGAAAAAGCAGAAAGAGGAGGTTCTTTCCTTTGTGAGCCTAGTTGGTGTCATGGATACAGGGTTTCTGGCAGGTCTTCTTCTTCTCCAGAAACAAGCTTATTTCATGTTGGTTTTAGGTGTGTAAAAGACTTATAAATGTCATGTACTTTGGGTAAAATGTGAACCATTACAGCGTTAAAATGATGAATAAATTATACATTTTTATTTCCTTGACACTTTTTACTCAGTATGCAGAGGCTCAAGCTTCTCATACCGTAAATATTCATATCAATGAGTTTACTGAAATTAGAGCAAAGCCTACAAAGCTAGAACAGACGGATTTTAAGTTTGATGATGTGAGCCAAATAGTAAGTGGAATTACAAAGTGGGGGGTAGGTAGTTATCAGGTAAGATCTAATAACGAATGGGTAGTGTCTGTTAGAGCTAAGAATGCGTTTTTTACAAATATAGGTGAAGGAAGTAGTACGGATATGCCGTGCTCTATATTAAAAATAAAAGAAGGAAACTCTCCAAACGAATTTCAAACCTTGGCTACGTTACCCACTCCTATTAAATCTGGAAGCTCTGGAGACTTTGGTGGGCAGAATGAATTCAACCTCGATTATCAAGCCAATCCTGGTATAGGCTATTCTGCAGGTATTTATACCATGAATGTGGTACTAACCGTGAGTCCCAATTAGTTTATATTTCCCTTAGAATTTTGATGATTATTGTCTTTTTCGAAGACTTTAGTGTTCTTTTTATTTTTAATGATTCTAAATAGAAAATATTTAGAATCATTTTTTTTTGCCCTTCCCAAGAGCAATTATATAGAGAATTCGAAATTTATTATATTGTATTAGACTGCTATTAATGAATCAATTAGTTGACGAAGTGTAGTATTGTGTCGACTATTATCCTTTACCCGCTATCCTTTGTTCAGGTTTATTAATTCTATTTCGTATAGAGAAAAAGCACGTTGGTACTTTCAATTGGCACAGAATTAGTGATATATGATTCAACGGAATGTTCTAAGCCATGGATTATGAACATTAACTGTTTTAGTTTTTTGATTTATTTAATCGAATTTTTTCTGGTTTTTAAAACGTTGCATGAAGATCACATGAAGTGTTTATAGTCCAAAAAGGATTCACAAAAAACGGACGTATGTTAGGAAAAGTCACAACAATGCTTTTGGTATTGTTTGCTGTTTCCAAACTTACTTATGGGCAAGGTGCCCATCAAGTATCCATAGGCATAAACCCCGCATTGGATTTAAAGTTTGTAAATGGCACGTCTGCTATTAGACATATTTCTCTTACATCTAAAAAGGATTTAGAGGAAGGCGTGTTTAAAGCAAACCAAGCAATGCTTCAGATTCAGGCCAATCAGAATTGGAAGTTGACAGTTTCCGCAGGTTTCCCATTATTCTCCTATTTCAATGTTAACAATCCGGTCAATCCGAATATGCCATCAGAGGTTTTACAGTTTCGTAAAAGTGGTGCCACAGAATATAGTGCACTATCTTACTCGGAACCCTTTGAAATAGCAACAGGAACACCCGGGGCTTACAAAGATAATGGACATGGAATTTCTGTGGATTACTTCGCCAACCCTGGTTTTAATTATCCCGAGGGCTTATACTTTATAAATGTTTTTTATACGGCATCGGCTCAGTAAAGAATCTAACCTGACTTATGTGCATCGTCCTAATGAATTTCAATTATTAACAAAAAAATGAAAATGAAAAAAACACTATTTTCAATCGGATTAGCATTAGTATCTTTTACTGGATTTTCTCAAAGTTCTCACCAAGTGAACATTAGTATTTCGTCGGTGGCGGAGCTTGAATTAGGTGATGAGAACGGCATTAGTTTCTCATTTGCAAACGCAGATGCCATTGAAGCAAATAGCCACGAATCGCAAACAAAATCTTTGAGTATCCAAGCCAACTCAGCTTGGGGTATTGATGTTTACGCGAGCTCTAACTTTATAGAAGCTGCAGATGAGACGCTTAACATTCCTATATCTGTTCTTACTGTCAACTCTAAGGCTATTGGCATAGGTGTAGATAATAAGGTAGAGGTAGAGTCTGGAACTGCTGGAAGTTACCCAGAAGTTGAATTATCTTATGATGTAGATTTAGGAACTGGTAAATGGGAATATGCAGCTGGTGAATACAGTACAACTGTTTACATTACCATGACAACCGACTAAGTCTTGTATTTTTATAAGAGTGGGAGCTACTGACCCTCTCACTCTTTACTTGCTTTCTTAAAAAAATAATTACGTGCTGAATAAAATAAAAATATCGCTTTTGACAAGCGTCTTGGCAATGTATGCCCTTATTGGTTTTGGCCAGGAAGGAATTGCTGCAGATGGTCGCTTTTCTGCGAGTCTTATTAAGGACTCTCTGAGTCTTTCCACAGGCCAGTACGGATTTAACTCTTTAACTATTATTAACCATTCTGGAAACCTGTTGGAACTGGGTCTCAAAATAGATCTTCCTTCTGGTTTGTCCTTATTGCATCCTATGCCTTCTTATGTGAGTATTTCTGAAGGACATAACAGTATTTTGGCTTTTCGTATTAAGGCCTCTTCTGGACTATCGGCCGGGAGAGTTTATCCTGTAAGAATAACGATAGAAGACCCAGTAACGGGTTCTTTAATTTATAAGATTTTCGAAGTTACAATGGAAGCCGTTACAAATTGGCGTGGAACTTTGGACGAATCTGTAATTTATAGTTCAGACCAGGATGTCCTTCCGGAATTTAGCTTTAGAATTACAAATTCTGGAAATAGATCAGAACTTTTTGATTTCTCCTTTGATTCCAAATTAAGGCTAACCTTGCCTAGCAAAGGAAATCAGCTCATATTAAAGCCGGGAACAGATACCCTCATAACCGTAGGCGTAAGAAGTAGAAATTTAGAAGAGATAAATGATGAAATAGCTATTCTAATCCAATCAAGGAATTCTCAGAAGGTTTTGCATCAAAAAATATTTATTGTTTCAAATGAGTTTAAAGCTCACGAGTTTCAAAATTACTTTATGCCAATGGAGTTTCGATGGACCGGTGTTAATTTGGCCAAGGGTAGCTCAATCACCCAATTTTTAGAGGCCAATGGTGCCTTAAAGTTAAGCAATAGAAGAACGTTAAGTTTCAATACCCGATTTAACATAAGGGATGGTTCTTATAATGATCTAAACAGTTACTATATCCTTAATTATAATTCTCCAAAATTAGATTTACAATTGGGCACCATTCAAGATTTTATGTACACTCAGATTAGTGGATTGGGAGTTCGGGCTGGTTTTAGAGATGATAATAAAACGTATCAAATATTAAGTGTAAAAAATAAATTTAACGACGGAAGTGTTACGGGACTTAGACAGGAAATTAGCCTTTCGCAAAAGGGAAAAATCTTAACGGAAGCTCTGCATAATAGAAATGTCGAAACCGGTGTAGTGAGTTCTTTTGGGCTTCATACCTATGCTTTAGTATTTCGAGATAATTCTCGACTGCAAATAAAGGCAGGGTACAGCGGAGAGAAAGCGGCCAAGATTGGTGTTATTAATAAAGGATTTACCGGCGGTTATGTTTTTAATACTGCTAAAAAACACCATTCGTTTAGGTCTAATTTCCAATTTTCTTCTAAATGGTTTCCTGGCGTAAATCGCGGATTAAACTATCAAAACCACGATTTGATGCTGGTTTTTGGTCCTCTTCAGCTCGGTGGATTTGGAAATGTAATGAAACGGATTCCCGAAATTTATAATAGTGACTTTAGCGATTCTTATAGTTTGACAACCAATGAAAACAAGGAATACGGGGGGCAATTGGCATTTAAAATGGGCTATGGTAAACTTTTAGTGAAAGCAGGAAACACCTATCAAGTCCAGAATAGCTCAAGCATGATTCGGGATGAAGGGTTGAACTCAAACCCTAGTATCGAAGGTCAGAAAGTGTCCTTAAGTTATTTTTTAAAGAATGCGATTACAGACCAAATTTTGACTGTCCATGCTATTAACTCTCGTTTTATGGAAGGAGATAGTAGAGGAGAAAAAGTGGTTTCATATAATGCTATGCTAAACGGCAGGTTTAAATCTTTCGGCTACACACTGAGGTATGAGCATGGCCCGTCTTATTATTTTGATTATTTGTATCAATATAAAACAGGAAATCAAATGAAACGTCAGCATTACAGCGTATACTGGAATTCTGATGATCGCAAGACGCTAAAAGCAAGAGTATCTGCCAGTTATTTTGATATGTCGAGCTATTCTTCAAAGAATTTAAATATTAGAACTGATTTGGAGTTTGACTCCCCTAATAAAAAATGGAGTTTTGGATTGACTTCTTCTATGAATCTCCTCAAAACAGCTGAGTCTCCATTTGTAACACTTTCTTTGAAGAAGCTCATTGATCTACCCTTACCTTTCGTGAAGAGATACACTAATCTAAAAGTAAGAATGTTTAAAGATGCCAATAATAATAATGTTTGGGATAAAGGTGAAGAGCCTTTGAGGCAAGCCAATGTAAAAGTTAATGGGAACCATTTGAGGAGTAATAATAATGGAGATATCTTCATGAAAAACGTGGAAAAGGGCGATTATATTATCGATTTTAGTCCTATTACAAATCAAAAAGGGTGGATGCCGCCTAAATTGTTATCAGACACCATCTCTTTAAAAAGAAACAGAGAGTTGGTTGTTCCTTTTAAGACCTCTAAGGTAATCTCTGGTAAAATTGTTTATGAGGCTTCTAACTATTCGTTAATGTCAACAGTAAAACTTTCAGGTTTAAGAATCATTGCCACAAATGTTCATGGTGAGTCATTTCA
This sequence comes from Arcticibacterium sp., assembly GCF_055134445.1. NCBI lineage: Bacteria > Pseudomonadati > Bacteroidota > Cytophagia > Cytophagales > Leadbetterellaceae > Arcticibacterium > Arcticibacterium sp. Next base: position 4,453 of record NZ_JBSRVI010000061.1, on the reverse strand, counting down.
AACCATCACCAACCAAGAGGGACTTTTCTTTTTTAATTTAGTGGAGGGGAATTATACCATTAAAATGCCTACAACGGTCTTAGATGAAAGGATGCATTTTGATAGAGTTCTAGAAGAGGTAAAATTAGATTCCGAAAACCAGCCATCTTTGATTTTCACTGTTAAAGAGAAAGGTAGAAAACTGAATATCAAAAAAGCGGGCTCTTATTAAGGCTTCTTAATCCGCGGTTAAAGTAAAAACCACATCTAGGGAATACCGCCCACTCCTTTGAGATTGCGGAACGTTTGCCAACAAATCCAAATTGAAATTATTACTTGCGTTTCCCGTACCACCCCTTCTGCCAGTGGCAATTGCTGTTTGATTTATTGTAATAGGTATAAACACATTAAAAGAGCCCTTTCTGAGACTTAATGTGGAGGAAGATAATGTGCTATTTTGACCATTTTCATAATCTTGAAAAGTAGAAGTCAAAGAAGAAATGGTTAACTGCCAGTTTCTATTTGATTTGATTTTGACGTTAAATACATCATTTTTAAGAATGCCGTTTCTGAAATCTTGGACTTGCTCGAATTTATAGTTTAGGTCTTGACCGACTACAGAAACCTGTAGGCTCATAAATGGCCGGATATCTAAATGAGTTTGAACACCCTGACCTGAGCCAAATTGCCCAAATCCTGCCATCGGGAATGCCATTAAAAAGAAGTATTTTATCATTTATTGCTCGGAGAGTGTAAAGATGATAGAATAGAAGTATTGCCCAGGCTCATGCTCAAAGCCAATGGGAGCTACGTGTAAATCATAATGATAGTAGGAGTTTTTATTATTACTCCTATTGTGAACCAGTATATTAGTGTCTGGGAAATCTAATGGGTATAGCTGCTCATAGTTAGAAGAAACGGCAATGTTGCTGTTTGTTAGCTTCAAGGCATATATGTTTGTAGGTATTTTTGAAAAGGAATAATTCATGTTGGAAACCGTTCGGGCAGAAACTAAAATACTTTTTTTGTTCTTTCCAATATTCAAAACAATGGCGTCCGAGATGACCTTGGTGATTTCAAAATCTGTCTCATTTTGGTATATCAAACCTAAATTTTTCGAAGAAATAGAAAAATCGATGGATTGAGCATTTGCGGTATTAAATTTGAATACAAATAACAGGATGCTCAAGATGAATGTTGGTTTGAGCCTCCTTAATTTTACTAAAACTGATTCTGATAATATTTTCAAAATGAAACAAAGTTTTTTCTTGATAACATTTTTATTAATAGCTAAGCTTAGCGTTGCTCAGCATTTTAATATTCATCCTACATCTCTACACTTTAGCCTCAGTGATATAGGGAATACTGAAACTCAAACCATAAATATCACGAATAATTCTGAAAAAAGTCAAGCGATAGAGATATACTTGGGCGATTGGAACAGGAACGAAGATGGCACACATTCTTATTTTGAAGCGGGTACACAAACCTATTCATGCTCAAAATGGGTGACTTTAAATACCAATTTCTTGAATTTAGGTCCTAAAGAATCTGGTCAGCTCATTGTAACTTTACATGCTCCAGATAATAAGAAGGATTTGGAAGCTATGAAATGGACCATGCTTTATATTCAGGGTTCGGAGTTTAGAGAGAAGGTTAGTCAAGGTTCTACAGGTATCCAAACGAAAATCAATGAAATTATGCGTTTTGGTGTGCATCTATATCAAACTCCAGGAAATCTTAAATTATTTGAAGCAAAAGCGGTTGATATTAAGCAAAACCCAGACGACGCCAACGTTTTCGACATGGAAGTGAAGAATACTGGTTATGTTATGGTACGCACAAAAACATATTTAGAGCTGACCAACGTTAGTACGGGAGAAGAGTTTAAAGGTGAGATAGAAGAATGTCCTATATTCCCATTGGGGAAACGTGTTGTATCCTTACATTTGCCGAAGGGCTTGCCAAAAGGCCAATATTCCATGCTTGGTATATTGGACTATGGGAATCCGGATTCTCTAGAAGCAATAGAACAAATAGTAGAGATAAAATAGGCTCCTGAAAACTGGGCCATGCTTTCTTAATGGTACCAAAAGTCATAGCAATTTCAAATCAAAAGGGTGGGGTAGGTAAAACCACCACCAGTGTAAACCTGTCTGTAGGTCTTGCTATGCGAGGCTATAAAGTGTTGCTGATAGATACCGATTACCAGTCGTCTTGTACGGTGGCATTGGGTATTAATATGGAATATGACAATAAGAGTATTTATGCCGCATTAGTTGGTTTAGCTCCTATCCAAGATTGCATTATTCCTACTAAAAGAAGGAACCTAGATATTATTCCCTCTACACAGCATTTGGTAGGGGCAGAAATAGAACTTATTACGGCTACAGAAAGGGAGTTTATCCTTTCAGAAAAATTAGAAATCATTAAGCCGCTTTATGATTTCATTTTTATTGATTGCCCGCCATCTTTGGGAATTGTTCCTATCAATAGTTTGGTGGCAGCAGATTCTGTAATTATCCCACTTCAGTGCGAATTTTTTGGTTTGGAGGGCATGCAGATGCTCTTGGATACCATAAAGATTTTACAAGGAAGATTAAAGCCTAATCTTTACGTTGAAGGAATTTTGATGACCATGTTTGATGATGAAGCTGAGTTTTCAAGAACCATTATGGATCTAATGCGTAAAGAATTTAAAGACGAGGTTTTTGATACCTTTATTCCTCGTGATCCAGATTTTATTGATTCCACAGCCAGTCAAATTCCTGTAATTGCCACAGGAAAAATGGACTCCATAGGTCTTAAAGCATACGATAGATTAATCTTGGAATTTTTAGAAAAGTACAATCTTAAGAAAAGGAAGAAGGGGTAGAGGCTTTCCTACATTTTATTGGCCTTACTGCAAAATGTGTTCTTATGATAGTATGTCAATGTAAATGCACTTTACAGTGGCAATTATTACATATCTAAAAAAAAGCAACTTTTATTTTATTGCTTGAATATTTAAAGTAACAATATTTTATTGTGTTATAGGTTGTCCTAAAGATAGGCTCAGTTGTCTGTTTTGTAGAGTTGGTTGCTTTGGAAGTTGGAAATAGATTATGATTTATCATTTTTAATCTTAAATCATTTCAAAATTCTAACAACTATTATCGATGAAGGGTCTTAAAATAAAGTGCTATATTTTACTGTTACTTATTGCAACTCAACTGGTAAAAGGGCAATCTGTTTCAAATTCTGATGAAAAGGGCAGTATTGTCGCAAATATAAATACTCAGAATAATATAAATAGTTCTGCTCTTTTTGAGGTAAGAAGCTCTGATAAAGGTATGCTTCCACCAAGAATGACGACTGTTCAAATTAATGGAATCCAAAACCCTGCAAATGGTTTGATGGCCTATGATACTGATCTGAAATGTTTGAAAGTTTACAATGGTACTATTTGGGAATGTGCTGGAGCAGATGTAGTTGCCAGTACACCTTTGAGCTCATCATATGCATTTCAATCAATAAGTGACAATTACGTAAAATCTGAAGCTATTGCAGCAGATAATGCGGGCAATACAGTTTCCGTGGGAAGTTTTAGAGGAGCTGTTACTTTTGGGAAAAACTTTAATAGTATGACCCTAACGGCTGCTGGAGAGTATGATGGATATATTGTGAAACACAATTCAGATGGCGAATTAATTTGGGCAACTCAAATAGCTGGTAGTGCAAATGATCAAGAAATTTTGGACGTGGACATTGATGCTTCAGGTAATATTGCTGTTACGGGGTATTTAAAAAATACCACTACGTTCTATTCAACAAATGGCTCTTCAAGTTCATATACTACTAACAGTTCATATTATTCTCAAATTTTTGTAGCTAAATATAACTCTTCAGGAATTTTACAATGGTTTAAAGCTGCGGGTTCATCAGGGAGTTATCATTGTCAGGGTTTAGGAGTTGCATTCGACGGAAGTGGCAATATATTTTTTACTGGATTTTACAAAGGTGGAGTTGCATTTGATGGTCAAAACTTTACTTCAATAAGCAATACAGATGATATTTTTATTGCTAAACTAAACTCAGCAGGTGTTTACTCCTGGATTAAAACATCCGGTGGCACAAGCAATGATGAAGGTGGATATAGGTTGGTATGCGATAATTCTAATAATGTCTATTTATATGGATGGTATCAAGGAACATCCACATTTGGAGAAAATGCAGCCGCTGTAAGTCTTACATCTCGTGGTGATGATGATTATTTTATTGCTAAATATTATTCTGGAGGAGGTTTGGCATGGGTGAAAACTGCTGGTGGCGTATATGACGATAATATGGGAGGATTGGCCTATTCTTCAGTTGCCAATGCAATTTATATATCAGGAGATTATCGAGGTACTTTATCATTTGGCCCTGGATTAGGAACAAATCCATTGGCTCCAGTAAGCTCTACAAGTTATTATAATGGTTTTTTAGCAAAATA
>NZ_JBSRVI010000060.1:0-15561 GCF_055134445.1 Arcticibacterium sp. | reverse complement strand
GTTACAAAAAAGATAAGACCCATTACTGGTATGCCTACCAAAAATGATATAAGCAAGAAAACAAGAGAGAAGGCTACTATCGCAATCAGGTTTATTCTAAACATCCTTGTAAACTTGTCAATGATGTGAATTGACTTTTTATTATACAGGTTATTGACTTTTGGAGCTATCAAGGCATCACTTTTAAGAAAGCCTTCTTTCCATATATTTTCAATTGATTTTTCCATCGAGAAGTTTTTTTAATCTTGTTTTAATTCTTGTCACACGTACACCAATGTTGTTTGGGTTGGTGCCTATAATATCTGCGATTTCTTGATAGGTTTTTTCTTCCAAATAAAGCATAATGATGGCCCTATCAATCTCGGATAACTTTCTAATGGCATCATAAAGTAGGTTTAATGATTCGTCTGAAAACGCAAAATTATTTTCTGTTTCTTCGCTGGGTATGGAGTCGGAAACAAAATGTTGTGTCTTGCTTTTCTTCTTTTTAAGTAAGGTCAAACAAACATTTAATGAAATACGGTAAACCCATGTGCTCCATTCTGACTCCTCACGAAAGTTTCCCTTACTCCTCCAAATTTGTAAACAAACCTCCTGAAAATAATCTTCAAAGTCTTCTTGGGAGTTGGTATAAGCCCGACATAACTTGATAATTATTCCTGAGAATGGTAGAATAGATATTTTATAAAAGTCGCTACTCAATATTTCTTTTTCTTACTTAGTGGCTAAAATCCCAAATCATTACACCTTTGTTTAAATTTATTAAAAGAAAAGGGTTTCAGCATTAAAAGCTGAACTAAAACCAAACCTTGGGCATTATGAATTCGTAACTCTAAATCAATAAAAAACTAATCAATGAGAAAACTAACCTTTGTGCTTTTTGCACTTATTTCGATTCAACTTTCCGCTCAAGACTTCCCTAAGCTAGACGCCAGCCCTTTAGATGCGTCTTACTATCCTAATAATGCGGCACATGACCTTACTTTTGCGGAAACCGCAGACGAAAAGGCGGCTTTAATGACGCAAATTAAAATCGTTTATTCTCGTCCTCAGGCCAAAGGAAGAGAAGTTTTTGGAGGATTGGTGAAGTTTGGAAAAGAATGGAGAATTGGTGCCAATGAAACTACCGAAGTTACCTTCTATTCTCCAGTAAGAATAGGCGATGTTATGCTTTTTCCAGGAACTTACGCAATGTACATTATTCCTCAGGAAGACAGTTGGACACTGAAATTTCACCCAACAGTAAATGGCTGGGGTGTTTATAATTTTGATTTATCAAAAGAGTTGGCAAGTGTGACCAGCAAAGTGTCAAAAGCCACAGAAAATGTAGAAGCCTTATCCATCACGATGTATAAAGCTACTACTGGAGCTGTACATATTAAGATTGGATGGGCAGACAGCTTTGCGGAGTTTCCAGTGCGTTTGTTATAAGCTGAGCCAATTGATTTCTATCAAGCCACTATGCCATAAAAGCATAGTGGCTTTTTGTTTTAGTTAAGTTTAATTCGCGATTTCTCTCTTTCCAAGCTTCCACATAAGGATTCCACCTGTAACAAACATCCAGATACTATATGCTCCAGTAGGGATACCAAATTCCACATTATTAAGAATTGTAGTAGCTATCACAAATGCCAGCGTGCCGTTTTGAATACCACTTTCTATCGTAATGGAAATAGCACTCTTAAAGTCAAGTTTGAATATTCTGGCAGTCATAAAGCCAATGCCCATGGTCGCTAGGTTAAGGAGTAAGGTGACGATGCCAACTCTTTTTAGAGCTTCTCCTAAAAGGTTAAAATTAGCAGCGATGACGGCTAAAAATATAATGATGAAAATTACGGTCGAGGCTGTACGCATTGGTTTTTCCATTCTATCAGCGAAGTTCTCTTTATATTTCCTGATTATCATACCTATCGAAATTGGAATGACGGTAATCACCATGATTTGAAGTATGGTATCTAGTATCGGTAGTTTAATGGTTTGACCAGTACTTGAACCAAAATACTCAAGAGCATTGGAAAGGATAAATGGTATAGTAAGAATACTCACAAAACTTGCAATGGCCGTTAAAGTGACTGAAAGGGCAATGTTTCCTTTACAAACTTGGCTAATTAAATTACTGGTGGGTCCACCAGGTGCAGAAGCTAAAATCATAATTCCTACCGCCATGGTTGGGTCAAGGTCAAAGGCAATAGCTAACAAGAAACCAATAATAGGTAGAAAAATAAGTTGATTGGTGAGGCCAATGATGACGGCTTTTGGGTATTTGATAATTCTACCAAAATCGCCTGGAACTAGGGTCATGCCCATTCCGAGCATGATGATGGCAAGAGAAAGAGGCAAAAAGACTTTGCTTAAAAGGGTGGCTATCATGGGTTATTTTTATAGTTTTCAATAGGGTATTAATTTAAAGATATTCATAATAAGTGAATTGCAATCCATGTTTTAAAAAAGAATTATTTCTTAACGGAGGAAAAGTAAACCCAAGCAATAAAGAGCAACTGTAGCGGTATTCTGAACCATAGGTAGGAGAGGCCGTGTCCGTCCAGTTTTCCTGTTTGGTAGTTTAAACCATCCAGAGAAGCGTTGATATTGGCAGGTAAAATTAGCACGAAAAATATAATCAGAATTATGCCTGTTAAGTAGCTGTATTTGGGATAAAGTAAACCTATGGCAAAGAGAATTTCCATTAAACCTGTTGCGTAAACAAGTTCAGTTTTAAAAGGAATGGCTTCTGGAATCATCCCTGCCATGCCTTTGGTAAACATAAAATGCCCCAAAGCTGTAAAAAGCAACATGATAGCCATGCTTATTTTACCCGCCAACTGAACGTCAACTTGTTTGTTTATTAGTTTTAAAACGAGCAGGCTAATCAGAAAAGAACCGATAAGAATAAAGAGTGGCTTCATATTGTTTGATTTTTTAACAAAGGTCATGCTTTGCAAAACACAAGACAATGAACCCAAGTTAAGAAATCCTTTTTCTGATACGGCTTAAAGCTTGGGGCGTAATCCCAATATAGGAGGCAATATACCGAAGCGGTATTTGACGGATTAACTCAGGTCGTTCTGTAAAAAGGTTGAGGTATCTTTCTTCGGCAGTTTCGTTTAAGAGCGATAATTCTCTATTCGCTTTCTTTAGAAATAAGGCTTCACTGGCTTTTCTACCTATAGTATTTCCGGCTGCTGTGTTTTTATAAATATCTTCTAGGTCTTGATAGGTTAATTGCCAAAGGATGCTATCTGAAATGGTTTCTACAGTGTATTTGGAGGGAGATTGGCACAGAAAAGAGTCGTAGGCACAGCTAAATGAGTTTTCAAAAACAAATGCAAATGTGAGGTCAGACTCTACATTAGGAATATAATACCGGACAATACCACTTTGAACAAAAGAGAGGTGGTTCTCTACATTTCTAGCGTTTAAAAGTACTGTTTTTTTAGGAACTTCTAGACGCTTTAGCTTTGACAAAAAGTAAGTCCAGTCTTCGTCAGAGAGCTTTGTGTTTTCCTCAAAAATCTTACGTATCTCTTCCAACTGCTATAAAGTTTTGCTGATTCAAATGTAAAATAAAGAGTCCGCTCAGTATAAACCAAGCGGACCAATTTTTTGAAAGCTTTAATAAGTATACTTATACTTTCTTTAGTTCGTAAACGTCTTTCCTTCTATCTCTTAAATTTCTTACTGCACCAAACTGGTTCAGCTCACGAAGCATATCAATATCCACATCTGCTATCAAAATCATTTCCGTATTTGGGGTAGCTTCTGCTTTTATACCATTGGCAGGGAAAGCGAAATCGCAAGGTGTAAATACCATAGATTGAGCGTATTGGATATCCATGTTATGCACTTTTGGCAAGTTTCCTACACTTCCGGCAATAACCACATAGCATTCGTTTTCAATGGCTCGGGCCTGAGCACAGTAACGAACTCTGGAGTAGCCATTCTGAGTATCTGTTAAAAACGGAACGAAAAGGATATCCATGCCTTCGTCTGCCAGTAATCTACTTAGCTCAGGGAATTCGGAATCGTAACAAATTAGGATACCAATTTTTCCGCAATCTGTGTCAAAAGCCTTCAGGCCACTTCCGCCTTGCATACCCCATACTTTGGCCTCATCTGGCGTTACGTGAATTTTCTCGTAACGCTCCACGGTACCGTCTCTTCTGCAGAGATAACCCACATTATAGAGTTGCTCATCCTTCATTTCGGGCATACTCCCCGAGATGATGTTGATATTATAGGAGATAGACAGTTCAGAGAATTTTTTAACTATTTCTTCGGTGTATTTCGCCAATTCTCTAATGGCATCAGGCTCAGACATGTGATTGTTGGCTGCCATTAAAGGTGCATTGAAAAACTCTGGAAATAATGCAAAATCTGAACGATATCCAGATACCGCATCCACAAAGTATTCCACCTGTTCCAGAAGCTCCTCTAAATTATCATAAGGACGCATTTGCCACTGAATAAGACCAATTCTTACTACTTTTTTCTTTGTAGTTGCCTTTTTAGATGGTTTTTCGTAATAAACGTTGTCCCATTCCAGCAATACCGCAAATTCGTTTGAAGCCTCATCTCCCTCTAAATAACCTCTTAAAATTCTTGCAGGGTGAAAGTCATTTGATATTTGAAAGTTTAAAACGGGATCATGGATTTCCTTTCTTTTTACTTTCTCAATATATTGTAAAGGTGTGAGCTCAGTGGCATATTTGTGATAATTCGGTATTCTACCTCCAAAGGCTATACTCTTTAAGTTTAATTTTTCGCACAGTTCCTTTCTGTAATCATAAAGTCTTCTTCCCAGTCTTAATCCTCTGAATTCAGGTTTAATGAAAACATCAATACCGTATAATACATTTCCGGCATTTGTGTGAGAATCAAAAGTATAATTCTGCGTAATTTCTTTATAAGTATGGTTACCTTGAAGAATTTCGTCGTCTATAATAATGGATAAAGCACATCCAGCTAATTCGCCATTTATTTTCATAACCACCTGTCCTGCAGGGAATTTGGAAATTAAAGATTTAATGTGATGTCTTTTCCAGTAAGAATCTGGCATAGAATTATACGACGTTATCATGGCAGCTTTAAGCTCCTCGTAGTCGTCTTCTGATAGATATTCTAATTCAATATTATCTATGTCTATTTTGCTCATTTTATTGGTTATCGTCTGTAAATTAAGTTCTTCTGTAAAAGGTGTTATTTTGGTTTGTAAATGTACTGGTTTTGAGACTGTCATAAACTTCAGTGCATGCCAAAATCATGCGAAAGATATGTTCTTTTTTTCTTTACTTTTCTTAAAAAGTATCTCATTGAATGAAAGATTTTTTTTATCCTAATTTGTCTTTCTTTATAACCATAGTTTTGATGCTAGAAGATATCTCTTAAACCTATTCAAGCTCGCTTTAAAGTACATGAATAGTTTGACTTTGGTTTATAAAATCTTCTTTTATTGTTTTAATAGTAGCTTAGAGATGAGCTAATCTTGTTGATTTTTTTTATAGTCTCATTTAGTTTTACCCAGTTACCATACAACCTTCAGAACGAGTTATGAGTTTTAAAAGCAGTTAAAATATCAAATATGAAAATCTTATTATTAATCAGTGCAATTTTAGGTACGGTGTATTCTTGTGGTTCAGGAAATACCACAAGCCCAAAGAAGGATCTCATTGGAAAATGGGATAACGCTTATGAAGTTAAAACCAAGGATGAATCAGGGAAGTGGACAGAATGGACCACCATCAACACCTTAGTGGCACTTCCTCAATTAGAATTCACCAGTGATGGGAAAGTATTATGGGATGGAAAACCATCTGAATTTTGTTGTAACTATTTGAATTATGAACTGTTTAATGACAGCATTAAATTCAATACTTCTGCAGGAATACCAGAAGAGTGTGCTTTGGTATTCTGTGCTGGTTGTGATGCATGGACTATTGAAAAGTTAACAGATACAGCCTTGGAAGTTAATATTTGTGACAATTCAATGATTAAATATCGTAGGGGTAAATAAAGGTTTAGAATTTATAGGAAGGAAGCTTATGAAAACGGTACTTGGTATTTTGTTGGTGGTTTTGGTGGGAGCTTGTGGGAAAAACAATATCAAACCGAAAGAACTGGTAGGGAAATGGGAAAACGCCTATGAGAAAAAAAACAAAGGATGAAAAAGGAGAGTGGACAGATTGGACTCCTGTGACCAACTATATTCTGCTTCCATCTTTAGAATTTACCAGTGACGGTGATATTTTATGGGCTGGGGAAACTCCAACTGTCTGCTGCACTTTCACAAAATACGTTCTAAAGGAAAGACAATAAAACTAAGTGTACCACCTTTAAATGCGAGCTGTGCAGCTATTAATTGTTTATCATGCAGTGACTGGTCCATTGTGTCGCTTTCAGATTCAGTGCTTGAATTAAATAAGTGTGATGTGATAATTGAAAGATACCGCAGAGCGTATTAAGATTCTTTAGTAGAAAGGCATCAGAAATCGTAAGAAAAGTATCAAAGCCTTATTTATCTAGTTTTAAGCCTTTGATACAGGCTGAGTTTTAGCAAAAGTCTGATTAATTTGCATTCATAAATACTCAACCCTTTCTGAAATGAAAATAAAAATATCCTCTTTTCTTGCACTTGGCCTTTTGGCATTTTGCGGCGTATTAAATGCTCAAAGTTTACCAGAAGTAGAACTGAATAATGCATGGCTTAAAGAAATTAAAGACAAGGCCCCTGCCAAACTTACATATCCAAGTAAGGAAACGCGTAAAGTTTTAGTTTTTTCGCTACATACAGGGTTCAATCATTGGGTTATTCCTCACACTGAGGCAATGATTAAAACTATAGCGGAAAAAGCTGGTGGTTTTGAAATGACCTATACCATAGATATATTCGCTTTAGAGAAAGAAAACTTGAAGCAGTACGATGCCGTTGTGATGAATAATAACTGTAGCGTAGGAGACCACCGAGATATGTTCTGGGACGTACTTAAAAATCAGGCCGGTTTAGACTCTGTTCAGGCGATGAAAAAGGCACACCAAATGGAGAAAGACTTTATAACTTATGTGAAAAAAGGTGGTGGAGTCATGAGTTTGCATGGTGGTATAGTGATGCAGAATAAGTCCATGGCTTTCAGTGAAATGATGGGTGGTAGTTTTGAATACCATCCTAAACAACAGAAAATTGATGTTGAATTGGTGGATGCCAATCACCCTTTAGTTGCGGCATTTAATGGTAAAGGTTTTACACATAAAGATGAACCTTATATTTTCGACAAAGCGTATACAAAAAAGAACTTTAGGCCTCTTCTATATTTCGAAGCTTCGAAAATAGAAGGTTTAAGAAATCCTGATGGAGATGCTATTCGTTACGTTTCTTGGATTAAAAATCATGGTAAGGGACGTATCTTTTATTCTTCTCCATCTCATAATGCACAAAGCTTTACGCCAGAATTATTGCAGTTTTTCTTAGACGGCTTACAATATGCGGTAGGCGATGTGGATTGTGATGCTTCGCCAATGGGTAAATAGCGTTATTACTCGTTTTATAAGAAGAAGACCTTCCTTTTGGGAGGTCTTCTTTTTGGTTAATACCCGATGGTAGATTATTTTCTGCCTTTGGTAGAGGAAGCTGCTTGATAGGTAGAATACGCTAAAAAAGAGACTAAACCTTTTCATGCCGATTGGGTCAAAGAAGCAGATTATTTAAAACAATTAGAAACAATTTTATGAAAAAGCTAACAGCATCAATCGTTCTTATTTTAGGTTTAACTACCTTTTCTTTTCAATCTAAAGCCGCTAACAATATAGATTTGGGTGGAACGGAAATCAAAATGGAAAACCCATGGCACACATTTCAAGAAGTAGTGGGAAAATATAATACTGCCAGTGGTAGTTTCTTGAATTTGAGTATAGCGGAGCAAACTCAGTTTCTGAATGCAGCGGAGGTGATGAAAGGAAGAATATTAGAGCACCCTAGAAGGGATAGTGAAAAACATTTGAATAGGATTGATGTTACGGTTAACGTATTCAAGTTTGTATGGGATAGCAAATCTCATCTTGAAACAATAGAAACAATTACTGAAATTCCGGTAGCTCCTGCACTAGGTTAGGAAAAAAGGTATTTTTAAAGAGGCTGTCTCACATTTGTGGGGCAGCCTCTCTTTTTGTCCTATGATTAATGCATGACATGAATTTTAAGCATGTTCTTACGAAATTGAAGCACAAACGCTTGTCAATCCAGCTCCTTATTTGGGATATCATTAATCATTAAGAAAACCCCATTCTTGTTGGAGATAATGATATCCGTTTTGAAATCATTATTCATATCTGCCACGGCTAAATTTAATCCTGAACCAGAGTCATTGTCAATTAAATGCTCTTTATAGTATGGAGCTGTGTCCGGGGTAAATTCAAACCACATTAAAAGAGGTGCGTCTCCATCTCCAGGGTCATTTCCATTATGAGCGAGGTACCTTTTCCCTGTAAGAAAGTCTTCTTTACCATCATTATTGAGATCCACCATTATAGAGGAGTGCGTTTGCGAGGTCGTTTCGCTCATTAAATGTTTCTTGAAATTGCCATCTTCTAACTGTTCAAACCACCAAATGCCCAGTTTGTGAGCAGAAGCTGTAACAATATCGTTTCGGCCGTCTTTATTGATTTCTAAAACCTGCATATGAGAACAATCTTCGCTAAGTTTAATTAAATGGAAACGCCAGTCTCCAGAAGATTTATCGGCTTTACCTTCAAACCAACCATCTTTAATAACTACATCTTTAATTCCGTCGCCATTAATGTCTCCATAACCCAGTCCGTGAGCAAATCTTTCTGTACCATAAACTTTTTCGGCCGTGAGGGCGTGCCGTGTCCATGAAGTTTCACCTTTTTTTGTAGGAGCCTGAAGCCAAATTATCTGATTCGTCTTTACGTCGCCACAGAGTAAGTCTATTCTGCCATCGCCGTCTATGTCAACAAAACCAGGCGATTCATTTCCTATACCTATGGAGTCGCCAATGATATGTTTGGTCCAATGCCCTCCTTCATTCTTTGGGTTTTCAAACCAATAGGCCGGAGTGCCCGGGTAGTCAATATTCACGACATCTTCCCAACCATCAAGGTTGACGTCAAGCGTAAAATTCAAAAAAGACTTACTGTATTCTTTTCGTGGGTCAAAGGCTCTTGCTGGAGCCATTTCATGTTTGGTCCAGTTTGGTGCTTCAAACCAGTAATAGCCGGCCACGATATCTTTTAAGCCATCTTTGTTTAAGTCGGCCACGCCTACACCTTCAGAGAGGAACTCTCTGGTGATAACTGTTTTTTGAAAGGTCTTTGGTTGGGCTAATTCTGTTTGACAATTGGATAAAAAAGGTAAGAGTATGATTGCCAGAATTACGCCAGTTTTGTTTCTCATTATTTCTATATTTTGGGCTATACAAAGTGCCACTAAAAAAGAACTTTGTTTAAGGGAGATGAATTTACGCACTTATAAGAAAGGAGATGATGAAAACTTAGATTTATTTCTTGTTAACGAACAAGGGATCGATTTTCATTTATTAGGACAGGTTTATTTATTATTAGAGCAAGCGAGCAAAGGATTTTTCGGTCCGTCTTTGCATAAAGCAATCATTTGCACAATACCACAGTTCCTTGTGAGTAAGAGTTTTAGGCTTTTGATAAAAGATTGGATCTGCCGTTATCTCTTTGTCGCAGGTTTAACAGTAAAAACCTATGAATCAATAGTTTTATCTTTGAATTTAATTTTAGCATTCATCCCATCTATTAACAATGTCCAATAAATACTTAGCCCTTCTAAGCCTTTTAACGCTGTTTTCTTGTTCCCAAAATCAAACTGCTGATGTACAGGAACTAACAGAATATTTCAACCCAGCGAGTTTTAACCCTGCTACTTTTGAGCCAGACAGCACGGCTTTGATCATGGAAAACATTGCAGGTCCAGATGTAGTACCCAGCCCGGCTTGTTTAGCTGTTTTACCTACAGGGGAGGTCTTTGTGGGCGTCGATATGATGGGTTCTTTAGGAAAAGATCCCGGTAAAGGAAGTATTGTAAAATTGATTGATGCCGACAATGACGGAATTTACGAGAAGCATATAGAATTTGCAAAAACGGATAACCCAAGAGGTATTATGGCCGTGGGTGATGAGGTTTTTGTTTTACATACAGTTTTTGACGCAACCACTGGAGAAGCTGCTAGAATGGATTTAGTGGTTTTTGAAGATCAAGATCAAGATGGCGTGGCCGATGGTCCTTCTAAGCCTATCATAAAAAACATTTGTTCGCCTGAATCGCTAAGAAGCAGAGGAACAGACCATGCTACCAACGGAATCCGAATGGGTATTGATGGTTGGATTTATGTTGCTGTTGGTGACTTTGGTTTCCACGAAGCAGAAGATGCCTCTGGCAATAAAATGACCATGTTAGGTGGTGGAATAGTACGTGTGAGGCCTGACGGTACAGAAATGGAGGTTTACGCTCATGGTACGCGTAATATTTATGATGTGGCTATTGACCCATTTATGAATATTTATACCCGGGGAAATACCAATGACGGCGGTGGTTGGAACATTCGTTTTATTCACTATCAGCAGAGTGCTGAATTAGGATATCCTACTTTATTCAAAAACTTTACAGACGAAATTATTCCTGCTCTAAAAGATTTAGGTGGCGGGTCTGGAACGGGTAGTTATTTTATGGACGACGACAGATGGCCAGTAGCGTATAATCATGTGCCTATGATGGCAGATTGGGGTAAAAGTCAGCTCTACATTCACAGAGTAACGATGGATGGTCCAACTTTCACACAAAGCGACGAGGAGTTTATTAAACTTGCCCAAATTTCTGATGTGGACGTAGACGGTTCTGGAAGAATGTTTTTAGCAGCATGGGACGGAGCAGGATATAAAGGGAATCCAGATAAAGGCTATGTGGTGAAAGTAGTTCCTAAAGGTTGGAAATATGAAGCCTTCCCGGATTTGAAGGCTGCTTCTGTAGATGAATTAGCGGAACTTTTAAAAGCTGGAAATTCTGTAACGCGTTTCCATGCCCAGCAAGCCTTATTGAAAAGACCAGCGGCCGAAGCTGCGGCTGCAGCCTTGAAAGTAGCAACCGACAAAACATTGTCATTGCAAGTACGTGTGGCAGGCGTATATACTTATGCTCAGGCCGCTTGCGGTAATGGCGTGTCAGAATTATTGAAATTAAGCGAAGAAGATAAGATGCGTGAGTTTGCTCTACGTGCCTTGGCAGATAGGAAAACTTGTTTGGATGCAGTGCCTGTGAAACCCTTTATAGCCGCGGTGGAAGATGCAAATCCTCGTGTTCAAGCTACTGCGATTATCGCTTTAGGAAGATTGGGCAACAAAGAAACGGCTAAAACTTTATTAGAAATTCAGGTTCCGGCATCTGCCAAAATACCAGAAACAGGAAAGGAAGGGCCACATGCTACACCAAATTCGGCGATTGTTTTACCCCATTTAGCAGTACGCTCTTTAATCGCATTGAATGCGGTCGATGAAACTATTGATGCCATTGATAACAATCCTAAACTGGCCCTATGGACTTTAAGATACATGCACGATACCAAAGTGGTTGATGGTCTTATTGCCGCTTATGAGGATGCTGAAGATAAAGATGCTGTACTTAGTACACTTGCTAGAATTTATACCAAAGAAGCCCCTTATGATGGTAGCTGGTGGTGGAGTACAAGACCAGACACGCACGGACCATATTATAAAGGAATCACTTGGGAAGGTTCGGATGCCATAAAGGATTTCTTGTTGAAAGAAATGGAAGCAGGTGGTGCTGAAAAAGCAGATTTCTTTGCTTGGTTAAACGACCGAAATAGAATGGACATAGCCGAACTAGGGACTGCTTTGGCGGAGGAAACAGAAGAAGTAGTGAACAAAGTAGATTTTAACGCCATTAAAAACAAGAAAGGTCAAGTAGGAGAGGCGTCCATAGAAGATGTGATTCTGGCCATGGGTGAGATTAAAGGAGATGCTTCAAAGGGTAAGGCATTATTCATGAGTCAAGGTTGTATTGCTTGTCATAGCATAGAAAAAGGGCAAGTGATGAAAGGACCGTTTATGGGTCAAATTGGTTCTATTATGAATAGAGACCAGATTACGGAGTCTATCTTGAAACCAAACGCTTCTATTTCTCAAGGTTTTGCATCTTTCTTGATTGAAACCAAAGATGGTAAGTCGTTCATGGGTTTTGTGACTTCAGAATCTGCAGATGAACTAACGTTAAGAGACATCGGTGGCAATGCTTCTAAAATTGCCAAAAAGAACATCAAAAGCCGTGAAGAAATGGAAAACTCCATGATGCCAACTGGCTTGGCAAATTCACTTTCATATGAAGAGTTAGCTTCTTTAGTGACTTATCTGCAAGGGAATAAATAAGCGTTTGTTTTTTTGTAATTAAAGCCTCTGGGTAATTGTTTTTTTCAATTAATCAGAGGCTTTTTTCTTGGTTTTACGCTACAGTATTGTCGTTAATCTAACACTACTTCAGCATTCATTTTTTCGTCATCTAATTCGCCCTCCCATCTGGCAATAACGGTCGTTGCTAAGCAATTGCCGAATACATTTACCGAGGTACGAGCCATATCCATTAATTCATCAATCCCGATAATTAAGAGTACAGGCCATTCTGGAAGACCGAAAGATGCCAACGTTCCTAGGAGTATGACTAAGGTAGCCCGTGGTACACCTGCCACACCTTTACTCGTGAGCATGAGGGTGAAAATCATGATTAGTTGCTGTTCTATAGGAAATGTTACATTGGCCGCTTGTGCTACAAATATTGCAGCCAGAGAGAGATACAATGTTGAACCGTCTAGGTTAAAACTATAGCCAGTTGGCATTACAAAAGAAACAATATGCCTTGGTACGCCAAATTTCACCATTTGTTCCATGGCTTTAGGTAAAGCAGACTCTGAACTGGTTGTGGCAAACGCAATAGAAAGCGGCTCTGATACGGTCTTTAAAAAATTTAATATAGGGACTTTAATCAAAAGCATGACTGGCACCAAAATGATTAAAATAAATACAATTAAAGCCAAGTAAAGGGACATCAAAAGCATTGCTAAGTTTTTTAAGACGTCAAAACCCATGTGACCTACGGTAACTGCAATGGCAGCACCAACCGCAAATGGAGCAAAATACATGACGATGGTTGTGAATTTAAACATCACCTCAGAAAGTAATTCAATACCGGCGACCATCTTCGCTCTTTTTTTATGCTCGAGCATGGCTAGAGCAATTCCAAAAAGAACAGAAAATACCACAATTTGAAGTGTAGAACCCTCCGCAATAGATTTCGCAATATTCTCGGGAAAAACGTGAAGTAAAACATCTTGCCACGTTTGGGCTTCAGCATGCGGAAGCTCTTCTGATATACCGGGCATCTGCATAATTCCGGCTCCTGGCTTCAACCAATTCGCAAAAAATAAACCTATAAATAGGGCAAATGTGGTAACTACTTCAAAGTAAAGCAGAGATTTCCATCCCATTCTTCCAACCTGCTTTAAATCTGAATGCCCAGCAATTCCCGAAACTAGTGTGGCAAAAAGTAATGGGCCAATAATAGTCTTGATTAACTTGATGAATATTTTACTAACCACTTTGAGTTCCACAGCAAAAGCTGGAAAGTCATTTCCTATTTCTGCACCAATGATCATACTTATTAATATCCAGGCGGTCAAAGACTTTTTCTGAAAACCAAAATAGATCATCGACACTATAAACAACCATCTGCTTAATGTAGGAACTAATTCGGGTAATATGATATAGTTTAAATTTTGTAAAACGTTAATTATGGAGGCTATTGCAAGGGATATTGCAATGAAAAGAAAGGTATTCTTTTGTGATAGCATTATTTACTATTGTTAAATTTTGCTGCGAATTTGATTCTAAAAAAGTACATTCCAATACGTCAGCTGGGAATTAATTTTAGACTGATTTCTAGAAGAATTTAAATACACTTTTTAGCTTGTTTTTTGACATTAATTTGTGAGTTTGTGGTCATAAAATAGTACTGGATTTTTTTCCTGGTTTATGCATTGTAGAATCGCAATGAGTTTTAAAGTGGAATAAATGGGTTAACGTCTATACTGAGCTTGTCGAAATGTGCTGATTTTAAGCAATTTAGCTACGGTACTGATAAAATCGGGAGATTGTCTAATGCGGGTTAAATCAAGGTGAAAGTGTATTTGAATAGATTGATTGGAGGGTTGAAACGTAAATCTATACGTCAATGTTTTCTTTTGAGAGCTGTCAAACTGTTTACTGATAGTTATTTATGATGTATTATACAATGTCTGAAACAAAAGTGTCGCCGTTAAATAATTAATTAGCCATATTTTAGTGTCATATGTGGTTTTTTCGTAGTCAAAAGACCAAATTGTGTAGAAAATAATTTCTTTTGACAAACCACACTACTTTAATGATGAAACAGGGAAAACTGAATTTGCGTCAAAAACTGAATAGAAGGCCGTATGACAAACCATCTCTTTTAAAACTTGGAAGGGTGAGAAACCTAACATTGAAAACGGGCTCAGTCTCTGATTTTGGCTCTAATCAATTTCAAGCATAAATTTTAAGGCGATAAGTGGGAAACATGTAGTGATATTTTAAGGCATTGGCTCATTGAAATTAAATCCGCTTTATAGGCTTTTTTCAATTATAATAGTTCAACAAGATTAAACTTATTGAGACTATGAATATCCCCTCAAAACCGCTACCATGATGGCAAAGCCACATAGCAGTAAAATGAACATCAGAGGTTTTAGTGCAAAATTCAGCCATTTGTTATATGGAATTCCTGCTATGGCCAAAATAGCCATTAACGCACCATTGGTGGGTACTATCATATCTGCCATAACCGCACCGTATTGATAAGCCAAAATACAGGTTTGTCCTTTTGGCTGGCTCCCATAGTTAAGAAGCCAGCCAGCTTATGATATTGATTAAGGTATATAGGAGCTTCTAAAGGGTTATTACTAGGTTAAATTATGACTAATAGTGCTGGAATGATTTTTTTTTCGAGTGGTAAATTCTGATTTAATTGCTTTTTTTAGAGAGTTACCTACACACTGCCTTAACCTCTGATTTTTTTGATTATTGGATTTACTTGATTTTTCGTTGAGCTGCTTGTTTGAATTTGGAGTTGATTTTTCTTTTGAATTCTAAACTTTTTGTCCCAAAGTTGTTAATGGAATATTTTGTGCCTTTTTTCCTATGTAAATGAAATGCGACAATTACTCTACTAATAGGAATAATGAACCTGCGATATTCTTTGACAATTGAGGGTTGTTAGTAGCTGAAATTATACCATTTATTTATAAAGCCATTTTATTAGTAAAGTTCAAATGGACAACGATGATCAAAAAATAAATTCTAATTCGGTAAGATTGCCGTAAGAACAAATACTTGTCTTAAAATGTGTAAAAAAAGTACTAAAAAATCGCTTCTTTCGGAATTTTTGGAAGCCCTTGTCTTTGTATATATGATCCATACTTTTGCTGAATATTAGTAATGAAAGGAGGA
>NZ_JBSRVI010000059.1:0-20058 GCF_055134445.1 Arcticibacterium sp. | reverse complement strand
ACGCTCTTCCGATCTGTTCTGATCTGTAAGTTCTTTCCTTTTATCTAAGATTAAGAAATATTTGCCGTCAGGTGTAAATTTACCCATGGTAGGCTTACCGCCAATGGTTACTGGTTCTCCCAAAGATTCCAATCTTATAATCTGCTGGGTAGGTCCATCTCTTAAAACCCGTATAAGGCCTGCTTGAGCTTCATCTTCATTTATATATGCCAGATAATCTCCACTTGGGTGCCATACAATGTCAACAATCCTTCCGGGGGTGAAATTATTTGGTTTTTTGATGATTCTTTGTGGCTTGCCAGAATTGTCTAATTCAAAAACTTGAATCTCTTTACCGTATTGATCACAAGTAACCGCCAAATAGCCGTTTTTGGGATCTAAGGCTAATGAACTCGGATTTTCACCTACCGGAAATCTATACTGAGATTCTGGTTGATTAAGATTGGCGATATTTACTACGGTTACATATTTCCCCATAGGAAAATCATCCTCCATGTTTTTGAAGGCTGTTTGTGAGGTAGAAGTTTCGCCTTTTGTCTCTAAAACGTAGGCGAGTTTCTGATTGGAAGAAATGGAAATGTTTCGCTTACTATTCAATACTGAATTAGATGCCTTATCGCTTTTTATCTGAACAGGGTTTGCATAAGATAGCGGAAACGTTAGACTAGAAAGCTGATCTATGCCCTCTGTAGTTTTCCTTAATTGACCATCAATGAGTGAAAAAGCAGACATGTCTGCATCTGAAAGAAAAACAAGCCCTTTAGCATCAAAGGTTATGTTTTGGCCAAAAGTGTTTAGAGAAAGTATTGGAATTATTAAAAAGGAAAGTAACGTATTTTTCATTTATATTAGGATTATTAAGTGGGCAAAGCCCCATGCAATAATTAACTTATCGCATCATAAACTTGAACTTTATCCCACAACTGAGAGCAGTTTTCGATAAACTCCATGTGCTTGGGGAGAACTTGATAAACGTCATGGTCTTCCTTATTCTTAAAGATAAAAGTAATGGAGAAGTCATAAGTTGAATCAATAACCGGTCTGCTAGTATCTGCTGGTGTTCCTACAAAAGCCGCAGAAATTCTTTCATTTTCGGCTAGCTTCATTAGACCAGCGTGAAGAGCTGCATGATGCTCAGCGTTGTCTTTTTCTTTTAACCAAAAATAAACAGTGTGTACAAATCCTTTCTGTAATGAAGACATATATGATATTCTATTTTTTCAACAAAAATAGCCACTCTAATTTATTAATAAAGAGATCATAAGATTATCTATCTTCAAAGCAACTTAACATGCCCATTAAATCTATTGGAAAGAAGGAGATTTATAAGTGGAGAATAACTGTAAAACCCCAAAGAAATATTCGCTGATAGTCGAGCCATGCGTTCCACCTTCTACTCTGGTTAGTGTCACATCTGCAGCACCATTTTTTTGCATAGCTGCTAAAGCAGTCTCAGAATTAATAAAAGGCACGTAATCGTCACTGGTACCATGGTAAAGCTTAACAACTCCTTTCGGTTTCCAATCGTAGATGTCGTTATCTGCAATGGCCTTCGTTAATTCTGGATAGGTTCCGGCATTAAAGTCTGACTTAAACTGATCTGTGAGGATTTCGTTTAAGCTCACATTGATTTCCACATTTAAGCCCTGATTTATGATATTATTGGCATAAGGTTCTTTGAAAAAATAAGACATGGGTTTATTTAAACCATAAATCTCATTATAAGTCTGAAGTACCCAAACGTAAGACCTGTTGTTGGAAAGAGCCGAACTGCCGGTTTGATTGACTAGCCTATTAAATGAAGCTGTTTTATTATAAGCACCTGCCCCACAGACAGAAAGTTTAACCTTTAATTCGTTTGAAAGATTATCTTCAATCCACTTGTGCGTGGACATGGCGGCATAGCCACCTTCTGAATAACCACCTAACATCAATACGCCGTTCCAATCTAGCCCTTCTGCTTTGACCATTTCTTCCATAGCTCTGATAAAATCTGCCCCAGGTTCTCCTAAACCGCGATAATGCTCGTAGGGGTGAGAAAGGTTTTTGGATTCGCCATAACCTACATAATCTGGCATGCCAATTATAATTCCAGTTGAGGCCATAAATGAAGCCAAAGTAGTTTCCGTTTCAAACTTAAAATAGGAGGGGGCGTCTTCCTTATTAAATAGGGTGCCGTGATGTAAGCTACCCATAGCTAAGCTACCTGCCGCCTCTGCGGGTATTAATACAGCACCAGAAGCTGTAATAGCGTTTCCATTTACATCTTTAGTCTGGTAGGTTATTCTATATTGTTGAATGCCGTATTGAACAAAAAACAAGGCTTGGCTACCTTGTTCCCCCAATATTGGAGCTATCTTTTCTTTAAATTCTTCTTTATTTAGGGTGCCAACCAACGCTGTATTGACCAAGAATTTATTTTCTTGTACCGGAACATCATCCGATTGACAAGAACTGAAGCAGAATATGGAGAGATATAGAAGAAATGCTAATGGTAGTTTTTTCATTTTTCGTAAGCGGCTCTGAATTTGTCTAACAAAGCATTTAAAGTTTCTAGTTCTTCTGTTGTAATAATATTTTCGAACAAGTTTTCTACACCAATGTTAGCCATAACTTTGTCTAAAAAATCAAGACCTTCTTTTGTGATGAGCACATCGCAGGCTCTTCTATCATCCTCTCTAAAAGTTCTTTTGACATATCCCTTTTGAAGCAGCTTATCTACTAATCTGGAGGCGTTAGACATCTTGTCCAACATCCTTTCAATGATGCCATTAATAGTGATAGGTTCTGGGAAATGCCCTTTGAGTATTCTTAATACATTATATTGTTGAGAAGTTATATCAAACTTCTTCAAGCTTTTAAACTGTGAATCGCAAATTTTATTATTAGTAAACATCACGTTTACCATAGTTTTTTCTACCGGACTCTTAAATGCTCTGGTTTGCTTTATATCTTTTTCTAATGTCATAACTTTGCAAAACTACGCATTACATATAGTAAAATTACTGGCGTTGTTCAACTTAGAAACGTTAAAACTTCTTTCTTTAGTTCTATTTATGATTAAATTATCTAAACCCTTTGTACTTGGTTCTGGTTCTCCCAGAAGACGTGAAATTCTAGAGAATGCTGGATTTGAGTTTGAGGTGGAAACTAAACCTACTTCGGAGGACTTTGACCCGAACCAAAGCCCCGAGGAGGTCCCTGTGTTTTTAGCGGAGCAAAAACTAAAGGAGTTTGGTCAGGAATATGCTAATAGGATAGTTCTATGTGCAGATACGGTGGTGGTTTTAGAAGGGCAAATTCTCAATAAACCAGCCAATGAGCAAGAAGCTACCATAATGTTAAAAACTTTAAGTGGGAAAAAACATGAGGTCATTACGGGAGTTGCCTTCAAAACGGATGGTGTTATAGAGCGTTTTTATGATTCTTGTCTGGTTGATTTTGAAGAATTATCCAACGCAGAGATAGCGTATTATATTAAAACCTGTAGGCCATTTGACAAAGCTGGGGCATATGGAATTCAAGATTTCATTGGGATGATTGGAGTCAAAAGTCTTCAGGGTTCTTTTTATACGGTAATGGGCTTACCAATTCATTTGGTTTATAAAAAACTACAAAAATTTGTGGCTCTTTAGCGTTAAGGGCAATTTCCGATTAAGCTTTACTTGTAAATTGTTCCTTTAAGACCAATCTTTGCCGCAAGAAAGGGCAAATAATGAGAAAAGACGATATCGTAATTTATTTAAATGAAGAAGATCTGAAGGTATATGTAAAAGTGCCAAAAGATATAGAAACGCACTTTCAGCTACAGGATTTGCCCGGAAAAATTCTTCAGGAAGCAGTGCATAACAAAGGTTTTCATGACTTTGATTTGACAGGTCTAAAGGATGGGAATTACTTCGTAATTGTGAATCAGGATGAATTTATTCGGTCCAAAAAAATAGTTTTGGGCTATCAGCCTTAATAATTTATGAAAACTCTATGCCTGTTTTGTCTTTCCATTTTATATCTTAATGCTTGGGCTTCTCCCCTAGATTCCTTATCAGATGCTGAACCAAGAATTATTCAGCGTTCAAGTTCTAAGCTGAGTTCGATTATTAAACTTGGTGGGTTTTTAAATGCCAAATCGTCTGCTACTAGCTTCAATGTCTTTCATGTAAATGGTCATTTGGAATTTGGCTTTACTGACCACTGGAGCTTTAATGCAGGTATAGAAAGTCAAGAAAGCTGGACAGCCTATTCCAACGACCTCAATGCCGTGGCAGAGCTGAGATATTTCTTTGACCCGCTTTATAAACTCAAAACTGGGTCGTCTTTTAGTAGTACTTATTTAGCTCCATTCTTTTCTTATACGGTAATGGATGGTAGTTTGAATGAGCTGCCTTTTTCGTTTCCAACTTCTCCAGATGCTAATCGCCCTTATGAAACCAACTATGCCTTAGGCCTAAAGTTCGGAAGGCAGTATCAAGGTTTTATAGATTTTGGCATTTTCGGGGGGATTGAGAGCCTTCAAAAGAAAAATCAGGGTGTCGTTAATTCTGTTATTCTTAAGACTTACAGCCATCTAGCCTTGCCTATAGGAAATAAGGAGTTTAATCAGCTTTGGAAAGCGAATTTGAACCACAAAGTAGATAATTCATATTTATTAAAGTTTGGTATCAATGACGTTTTAAGCGTCTCAAAAAAAGGGTTCTTCTTTCATCCAAAAATGGGCTATGAATTCGGTTTCGGGAAATCAGGGCTTTCGATAAACCTGACAGCCGAAGCATTTAATTACAGAGCTAAATTTTTAGATGTTACCGATTCACAGGCTTCAACGGAGTCTTATTTACGTCAATATATTTCATTTTTCTTCTCTCCCGAACTCCGATATTATGTAGGTCATAAAGGAATAGAGCAAGGTGGCTCTACATTAGAAGGCTTATATTTAAAAGCATCAGCCCAAGTCATGACGGGTACGGAGGAGGTTAAAAGGCAGTTTTGGGAGTATGATAAATTCTCGTCTTTTAATATGGGATTAGGCCTTGGTGCTCAAAAAATGCTCATGGGAGGCATGCTTTTAGATGCTCACCTTGGGGTTTTTAATGATAATGAGCTTGCAAATAATATCTTCTTCGGTGGAGGTATTGACCTTTACTGGGTGAAATAATCCAAATAATATTCTCTCAAAACCAATCGGTTTTAAAACTTTCTCTTTTGTTAATTGAAATATTATTCAGCTCCTAATCAACCTTTCTGGTGGATTAGGAGCTGTTCTGTATTTGCTAAATCTAATTTTAATCAGATATTTATAGACCCATACAACCATTCTTCCCGTTTTCTGCACTTTAATACAAACACCACGCTGAATGACCGAAGCCGAACTTGTAAAAGGCTGTATTTCTAAAAATCGCGAATGCCAGAAGTTACTTTATGAAAAGTATAAGACGGCCATGTTCACGCTTGCTTACAGGTTATGCGGTGATTTTTCGGAGGCAGAAGACGTGCTTCAAGAGGCTTTTTTAGAGGTTTTCTCTGGCATTAAAAACTTCCAGATGAAAAGTACACTTGGAGCTTGGATTAAGGTGATTGTTAGTAGAAAGGCAATTGGGAAATACCGTAATCGTGTGATTTTTGACCATCTGGATTCTAAGGCAACGGAAAGAGAAATTGTTTGGGATAAACAATATGACGGAGAGCTGCTTCAAAAAGCTTTGCTGATGCTGCCAGAAGGTTTTAGAACGGTGATAGTGCTTTATGAAATAGAAGGTTATAAACACCATGAAATTAGTGAAATGCTGGGTATAGCGGTAGGTACTTCTAAGTCTCAGCTTTATCACGGGAAAAAGAAATTGAAAGAATTGGTTTTAAAGTTAGATGGAACACAAGGATAAAAAAGACATATCGCAACAGCTGAAAAATCTCCAAGAGTTTGTTCCTCAGAATGACCTCTGGTTAAAGATGGAAAAGGAGCTAGACCAATCTGTTTTAAAACAGAACCTGGAAGACTTGCCCATTCATGAGCCTAAAGTGGATTCTTGGCTTAAACTAGAAAAGTCTTTAGATAGAAATAACCGAATTAAATGGTGGTCGGCAGCCGCCTGTGTACTAGTCATTTTTAGCTTTTCTGTCTTTTATTTCCAATCCAAAGAAGACTTAGTTTATGCTCAAAAGAGTATAGAAGAAATAAAGATTTTGCCTGAAAACCTGAGCTCCGAAAAAGCATACAAGGAGATTCTAGCTTTTTGTGAAATTCAAACCGTGGCGTGTGACGACGATGAATTTGAAAATTTAAAAGCAGAATATGAATACCTTAAAATGGCAGAGCGTGATTTGAGGGAAGTAATGGGTAATTATAATATAGATGAAGGCTTATTACAGCAACTGGAGGCGATAGAAAGAGAAAAAACACAACTTATAAATCAATTGGCAAAACTCATATAATATGAAAAAGCTAATCTTATTTCTGGGAATCTTACTTTGGTTTCCACGGGTTTCCATTGGTCAGGTGAAACTACAAATCGTTACTAAATCCATACAAAAACAGTTAAGTGCTAAAGGACTCACACAAATTCAAATCACAGCAGAACGGGCAGATGTAAAAGTAATAGGATGGGATAAAGCCACCATAAGTTTTAAAGTCAATATCTCTACCAAACATCCTAATAAAGAAGTAGCCGAAAAGGAACTCGCTTATATGGATTTTTTAAATCAAAAAATGGGCAAAACTTACTTTTTAAGAAACTACCTGGTTTTGAAAAAAGGACAGGCCAAGCCACAATCAAATTATGATGCCGAATACATTATTTACGTTCCGAGAAACTTAGAAGTAAAGCTTAGTAATAGCTTTGGAGAAGTGGCATTGAAAGGGCTTAAAGCTAGTCTTGATTTAGACTTGAAGTTTTGTCAAACAGAAATTTTAGACTGCGAAGGAGCCGCTAAAGTGAAGTCTTATTTTGGTGAAAATATCATGGGGCAGGGTATAAAGGCACTAAACCTTATTACAGACCATAGTACTAATTTGGTGACTTCTCATAAATCTGATTTTAAAGCAGATATCACGTATGGCAGTCTGGTTTATAGTTATTTGTCAGAAGGGCAGGAGATTGTAATTTCTAGCAAAAATGCTCTCATAGAACTGTCAAGTCCAGACTGGACGCGTGCTGGGTACAAACTAGATTTAAAGGGTACCTCACTTCAAATACCAGAAGCTTTAAAAGGACTTGAAGCTTATAATGAAAAGCCTTCTACCCTGTTAGAAATTGAAACGAATTCGGGCAACTTGAAAATTAAATAAATGAAAAAGTTATTACTTCTATTTTTTATTGGGGTTCAGGGGCTTTATGCTCAAGATAGTACCTATATACAGTATAGTTCAAGTAAGGTTAATGCTTTTGAGCAAGTAAAACTTGTAGACGCTTTTGAAGATGCTTTTGGCTATGATAAAGAGGTGAAAATAAGACTCAAGGGAGGGCTTAAGAGTTTTGATTATTTCATTTTTTCTACACAGAAAACGTGGATGGTTTCTGGTGAGTTTAAGCTATTTACTCAGAACTCTGTTAAGCTGGATTTTTATCAAAAGACTAGGTCAGCGGATTTTATGACGAGTTATTTGATAGCAAATATAGAATATCGAAAATATCTTAAAAAGAAAGCGACTAGTACAAATTTATCAGGTAAGTATGTTTCACTATCTAAAACTTTTAACTTTTCTGATTTTGAGTCTATTTATGGGAATCAATTTTTGGAAGGCTTTAACTTTAGTTATGATCAGAATATATACTCGGCAGGGAGAAGTGTTACCGATTTGAGGTTTGGTCAGCAATTTGGCAGCTTTATGGATATGGGAATAAAGCTTGGTGTAAAGAGAGCGAAAGATTCTTTTTTAGATGAGCAAGGGAGGCTGAATTATACCGAAAAATCAAAAAAGTATATTCCATATTTGTGTAGTTATTCCAGTATCAGTTTTGGTTTAGATTTTCCAAGAGAAAAAGTGGTTAAAGAGTTTTGCTCTTTCTTGAATTGTAATGAGAATATAAACCACCTTTTAAAGGTAGATTTTTCGGGGATGTTTTATGTAGACCAATTTAAGCAGAATATCCAGACGGAAATAGCATACGAACAGAAGCTGGGAAACCTTCCTGTTTCTATTTCATTAGGTATGGACATTGGAGCACAGCGTTATGTCACATACAATCAGGTGGGGCAAATTGAAGTAGAAAGAGAAGGGGGGCAAAATTATTCGATTCCAAAATATGAGGACAAAAAGGTTTCTAGAGAGAATTTGACAGTGGTAGCCACCGCTGAGTTACGTTATTATCCACTTCAGAAAAAGCAAGTATTGGCAGGTAAAGCACAGGAAGGTTTGCATGGGCTTTATCTCGGAGCTTATGTTAAAAGAGGACTTCTTGATAGTAGATTTAATAGTGAAAAATTTGTCAATTGGGTTGGCAATACAAAGCAGATTGCAGCTTGGGGGCCTTTAGTTGGTTTTCAGAAAAAGGTAGGTTCTAAGCATTTTATTGATGTGGGTACCAAATTCCAAGATAATACTGCAGGAAATATAAGTATAGGCAACGTCATGATTAATCCATATTTCAAATTCGGGTATGCATTTTAATCAAAACAAAGCTTAATCATATCTTTAAACGGAACTGGGGCATGGGATTTCAAAATTCTTATCTTTGAAGAAAAAACTATATGCCCGAAAAGAAGATACTTTTTTTAGATATGGATGATGTCATGGCTGACGCCGGTCAAGGCATCTTAGATTTATACAACGCTCATTTTAAAACGAATCATAACAAAGTAAGCCTATCAAAAAATGATCTTTGGGAAGAAGAAATAGGCTTAAATTACCCTACCATTAGAGAGCAACTGCACAAGCCGGGCTTTTTTAGAAACTTGGCTGTTAAAGATGATGCTATTGAAGTGGTACGTGAGCTCCATGAAAAATATAATGTTTATATCGCTTCTGCGGCCATGGAGTTTCCAAATTCTTTAAAAGAAAAACACGAATGGTTGGAGGAACACTTTCCTTTCATTCATTGGAAAAACATGATTCTATGTGGAGATAAGAGTATTTTAAAAGGAGATATCTTAATTGATGACCATCTGAAGAATCTAAGTGTTTTCGATGGAGAAACTATCCTTTTTGACGCTATTCATAATAATAAAACCGAAGGACATCAGCGTGTTCATAACTGGAAAGAAGTGGCTGACATTTTATTATAGAAAGATGCCATGAAAATAACCATTCTTTATTTCTCTTTGCTAGTCCTTAATATTATTGGGGGAGTTTTCGGGATTGCCGAAATGGGTTTAGTGACAAAACCGCTACTTATGCCCGTTTTAATAGGTCTGGTTTGGTTAAACGGGCGGGATTTAGCCTTTAAGTGGGCATTAATATTGGCATTGGTGTTTTCTTGGGCTGGAGATATGTTCTTAATGTTTGAAAGGGAATCTTTCTTTGTCTTTGGTCTCGGTTCTTTTCTTTTTGCTCATTTGACCTATATTTTCGTTTATAGAAAAAAGGTTGAACTGTCTTTTTTAAAAGTACTACCATTTTTAGGCTTTGTTGGACTGTTTTGTTTTGGCGTACTATGGAATAACCTTTCGGAAGAAATGACGGTACCTGTATATGTTTACATGTTAGTCATTAGTACCATGGCTTATTTGGCGTCTTGCAGAACGGTGAATGTCCAAAGTTTTGAAAATGTATTGGTAGGAGCTGTTTTATTTGTAATCTCAGATGCTTTTATAGCGGTAAATGAGTTTGTTCAGCCGGTGCTATGGACTTCGTTTTGGGTGATGAGTACATATGGCGTTGCCCAATATTTAATAGTGAGAGGGCTTTTGCAGCAAGATATAAGTGTAAGAATTTAATAGTGTTTTTCTTTTAATATCTAAGTTTTAAGAGGCTTTGTAATTTCAAAATACTTGTCGTACCTTTGCAGGCCAATTTATAACATAAATTAATTAATAATGTACGCAATCGTAGAGATCGCAGGCCAGCAATTTAAAGTTGAAAAGGGTCGATACATCTTCACTCATAGATTAGAAGGTGACTCGAACGCTGAGCTTGTATTTGACAAGGTACTCCTTGTAGATAATAATGGAACCGTTACAATAGGAGCTCCTACTGTAGAAGGTGCACAAGTAAAAGGTACCATTTTAGAGCACCTTAAAGGTGACAAAGTGATAGTTTTTAAGAAAAAACGTAGAAAAGGTTACCAAAAAAGCAATGGTCATCGTCAGTATTTGACGAAATTGATGATCAGTGACATCGTAGCTTAATTAAAAATTAATTCAATGGTTTTGGTCTTCATTTGAAGTCAAATCAATAAAATATCTAGGATAATGGCACATAAGAAAGGTGTAGGTAGTTCTCGAAATGGTCGTGAGTCGGAAAGTAAGCGATTAGGAGTAAAATTATTTGGTGGTCAGGCGGCTATCGCTGGTAACATTATTGTTCGTCAGCGTGGTACTCCTCATAATCCAGGTGTAAACGTAGGTCTTGGTCGTGATCATACTTTGTTTGCATTAAAAGACGGTGTTGTGACTTTTAAGAAAGGTCGCGGCGGTAAGTCTTTTGTTCACGTTTTACCTGCAGAAGCAGCTCAAGCGTAAGAATAGTTCTTAAGCAAGTTAGCCGAACTCAGAAATGGGTTCGGCTTTTTGTGTTACTAATTCAATAAATACATTATGTTCTTTCTCTAAACTAATTTCACAAGAATGATGTTTAGAAGTAAGAGAAATTTAAATATACATGCTGAAAAGAAATACAATGATCTATACGGAATTGAGTCCCAATCCCAATTCCATGAAGTTTGTTTTGAACTATGAATTAGTGCCAGAAGGACTTTCCTTTGACTATCCTGACATGAAGGCAGCTTTAGATAAAGAAAAGGCATCGCCACTCGCTGCAGATTGTTTTCAGTTTCCTTTTGTTCAGCGTGTGTTTTTGGCTTCTAATTTTATTACAATCACTAAAGATGATGAAAGCCAGTGGGAAGAAGTTTTGGGAGACTTTAAGAAGTTTTTGAAAATTTATTTCGATGATGAGAACCCCGTTTTTGCTCAGGCTACCATAGATAATAATACGCTTATTGTAGATGCTAACGACTCTGAGGCTGTAGGTAAAATTAAAGCGGCATTAGATCAGTACGTTAGACCAGCGGTAGAATCAGATGGTGGAGCAATAAACTTTGCAGACTTTAATGAAGAAACTGGCGTGGTAACGGTGGTACTTCAAGGCTCATGCAGTGGCTGCCCTTCGGCTACGGTCACTTTGAAAGACGGTATTGAAAGGTTATTAACCAACATGGTTCCAGAGGTAAAAGAAGTTGTGGCTGAAGCGGCTTAATTTAGCGTCTCCAGTACTTTTCTTATTTCTGCTTCTTGACGTTCTTTCTGTAATAAAGTAGGAGCGGATACACGTTCTTTACAATCGAAAATATCGCAGCGTTCGCAAGTTTGGTTAACTTCTTGGCGGCTAATACTTTTATCTGCCAAGAATTTAACTTTTGATTTTAG
This sequence comes from Arcticibacterium sp., assembly GCF_055134445.1. NCBI lineage: Bacteria > Pseudomonadati > Bacteroidota > Cytophagia > Cytophagales > Leadbetterellaceae > Arcticibacterium > Arcticibacterium sp. The sequence goes on along the minus strand of NZ_JBSRVI010000059.1, from coordinate 8,544 downwards.
ATTTTCATCTACCTCAAAACCCAGGCTGACTGAAATATTTAATTGCTTTAAAATATTTAAAGGTCTGGCCATTGAAAAGACAAAGAAGTCTTCTTTTCTGTTACTAAGGAAAGATTTCTGAGCATCCACAATGGGTTTCTCATATTTTCCAGCCTCTTGTTTACTTGATAAGTGATCCAAAATGCTGATAGATACCCATCTACGGCAATAATGCTCTTCCTTGTTTTCTTGTGGTCCCAGTCTTTTGGACAGATGTAATTCTTTTGTTAGGAAATACTTCTGACTCCCGGGAAGGGCGTCAAAACGCATGAAAAGGAATTTGTCAATGCCAAAATACTTAGGAAGTACATTTCCAATTCTGTAAAATAAAGTTTCTGGAGTAGCAGAAAACCTTTCAGACATTTCTATCAAAGCGTCCGGATTCCAAGTTTCGGAATCGAACCAGTTTTTTACAGATTCTATAATCAGAGATTCTCGAATAAGAATGGCTCCTGCAAAATAAGATGCCTTATAGTTATTCAAGACCTCATCAAAGGATTTGACATCAATAGAAGAGCTTGTGAAAGGCCTTTCCTTAAGTTCCATGAACTGAAAGCCTAATTCCTTGGCCATAGTAAATGCTCTCTGGTTCTTTGAGATGCGTTTGTTGATCATCAGAATTTTACTTTTCGGTCTGAAAATCGAACGCATATTGCTTATTAAGGGCTGATCTTCTTCATCGAAAAACTCTATAGAAATTCCATAAAGGTTTTGAAGAAGTTCTATTAACTCCTTTTCGCCAAGAAGTTCGTGGCTATGAGTGATTTTTTCCTTGATAAACCTTTCAGCTTCTTGCTCTAATTCTGGGAAGTAGTTTTGATGCAGTTCTTGATATGATCTTAAAGCTGCGAAATAGAATTTTTCAACAGATAGATTATAGTTCTTACCAATCTCAAAGATAGCATTGATAAAAGCACTCAATTTGGTGGGTGCTGCAGAAAACAACTCTAAAATTTGAGCCGTATCTACACCAAAAAAATCGAAAGGAATCTCGGTTAATAGGTTGGATTTTAGAAGCTTGGTAATAGGTTCTAATTTTTTGTCCAATTTTAAAGAAACAAGTTCATCATATTCGGTCTGTAAGGCTTCGGCCAGAGCACTTATTTTATCTGTTTTCGGGTATTTTTTACCCTTTTCTATCTCATTAAGATAGGAACTAGATATGCCAGATTTAGTAGAAAGGTCTTGAAGCGATAATCCTTTTTCTTGTCTTAACTGTTTAAGCTTAAGTCCAAATATGAGTCTGATGTGTTCTTTTTGCAATGCTTTGTGGTTTTAGAGTGAAACAGCAGTAAATTCAAGATTGATCTCGTCGCCAATTCCCGAAAGAAAATTTCCAGTAGGGGCCTGAAGTGTCAGCTTGCCTGTTTTTATTTCTACGATTCGAAAATTATAATCTAAAGATGCCAATTTTACATTGACTACGGAAGTATCCTCATCGACAAAATTCCATACCCCTTTTTCTATGATATTCTTACTGGCTTTATCTATTCCTCTCACTTCCCCGCCAGCCCTAAATTCGAAGTTCATGGCATATAAAAATAGAGCTTGATTATCTAAATCGGAATTTTGAATCAATTGTCCGGAAGTATCCGTATATCTAACTAATTGCCATTGATTTAGAGAAATTAATGCTTTAGCGTTATTGTTAGGCGAAGGGTCTTTGTCTTTGCAGGCGACAAAAACTAGAGTGACTAATATTAGAAGCAGAACTTTTCTCATAAGATCAAATATGGGTACTTTTGTAAAACACGTTTAACATACAAATTTAGCTAAAATTTGAGAGCTTTTATTGCATTTCTATTCCTATTTTGTACGTTTTTTGGTCAAACCAGTGGTCAAGAATGTGGCAACCTTAGTTCGTTTTCTCCTTCAAATAGTGGGCAAATTAATTGGTCTCAGTTTACTGAATTTAGTTTGCCATTTACCATGATTTATGGTGGTGAAATTCATAATGGAAATGCCAATGGGCCATTGACTCATGGTTTTACACATATTACCGATGGTAGATATCTTACGAGTGTACCCTTTGAAAATAGAGCTATGATTTATTACGGAGTGGCTTATCCTAATCAAAATCAGCCATGGGAATTGGAAAGGAGCCCTTGGGGAAATAATTTGGAGCTTTATAAGTCGAAATGGAATAATGATTTCCGTTTGTATGCCTCCACTTTTGGAAACTTTTCTTATGTGGACACGGATATTTTTATGTTTGACATTGAACGTGTTTGGAGGTTTGACCACGAAATTCTTCAGTTTAAAAATAATGTGATAGTACCTCAATCATATAAGGCACTTTCTGATGCTGATTTTCTAAATCAGTATAAAATGGGCATTAGAGATTTATATGCTAAGTCTGTTAGCGATTTTTTGGCGAATGGTAAGAATGCTAAAACCAAGATTAGCAGTTACGCAGATACGCCTATTTTTAACACTTTTAGTAATATTCAAGGTAAGTCGTGGGCAGATTGGCAGTCAAAGTTGACTGACGTCAACTTTATTAGTAAAGATAATTCTGGTAGGGTAGGAGGAGCTTTTTATGAGCAAATGGATTTCATGTCGCCTTCGGCGTATTATTACTACGACTATCCCCATCCGTTTGCTGGAGAATATTTATCCTATTTGCTTTTTCAAATAGAAGCCAATAAGGCGTGGACAGATAAACCTGTAGTCCCTTTTGTCTGGTTAAGATATAGTGCCAATGCTGCTTTGGTTAATCAATTTATCAAGCCTTGGATGGCGGAAGCCACAGCCATTTTTCCTTTCTTCTCAGGTGCGGATGGCCTATGGTTATGGGAAAACCCAACCTTGATAGGTTCGGAATCTGATTTTAATACTTATGAATATTTTAATAAGGGACTGTTTCGGTTAAGTGAATTTTCGTCTTTTTTCGAAGGAGAACATAGGCTCGTTTTAGAGACTTCTGCCAGAGATTATAATGAAAATAAAGAACCTATTTGGCGTGGTGTGGTAAAAGGAAATGAGATTTTGATTGCTGCTCATAATCCTTTTGCAAGCAATGAAAATGAAGAGGTGACCATAGGTGTAGGTTATGAAAATTGGTCTGGCACCGTGACACTGAAAGGGTATGAGGTATTCTTGTGCAAATTTGACATGTCTACTTTAGGCACAGCTTTAGAACAGAAGTTTATGGTTTACCCCAACCCTGTGAATGACATATTGAAGGCAACTTTTGAGTCAAGGTATCAGGGACGAGGAGTTCTGAGCTTGATTGGTAGTAGAGGACAATTGTTGAAAGATGAATCCATTGATGTTTTGAGAGGTATCAATGAGATTGAATTGGATGTTTCTACTGTTCAGAATGAAACGTTTTATCTTCAAATCAAAATTGAAGAACAAAGCTTTGTTAAAAAGATTATCAAAGTGCATTAAGACCATGGTAAATGAGATCGAATGAAATTTGAAATATACCCTTTAAGCGAGAAAGCCATTAGTCTTTACTTTGAGCAAAAGATTGACCCCGAAATAAATGATTTGGTTTTAAGTACTTGTGAATGGATTAAGAAAAATCCTCCTCCAGGAATGGTAGAAGTAGTACCTTCTTATGCTTCTTTTACTCTGTTTTATGACCTTTTAGTACTTAGTAAATCAGTAAAATTACGGTATACGGCTTCTCAATTTATGACTAATTATCTTTCAGAGATTCCTTTCAACGTATTAACTCGAGAGGCTTCTGAGAAAGCACTTGTTAGCATACCTGTCATTTATGATGGAGCAGATTTACATGAGATTTCTGAATTTAAAAAATTAAGTGTTAAGGCGATAATAGATATTCATTCCGCACCCGTTTATCGGGTTTATATGATGGGCTTTTTACCAGGTTTTCCTTACTTGGGAGGCTTGGATGAAAGACTAATTATGCCTAGAAAGTCTAAGCCACGAATAAGAGTACCCAAGGGGAGTGTAGGCATAGCAGGTAGTCAAACAGGTATTTATCCTTTCTCAAGCCCTGGTGGATGGCAGCTTTTGGGACATACAGAGCAAAGTTTGTTTGATATAAAAAATAGAAAATTGACCCTTTTGGAACCAGGGTCTTTAGTCAAATTTGTACCGGCCTGATTTAAGATTTGTGCCCATTTCGTTTGAAAATTTCAATAATCCATCTACCTTCAACTCTCTAAGGGTGAATTATTTTTACAGAACACTTTAAATAAGCTTTAAGTTGATTTTTCTTAAATCTGGAGTATTAACAAGTATTCAGGATATTGGAAGATGTGGATTCAAAGACAAAGGACTTAATCCGTCTGGAGCCATGGACACACTTTCTATGCGGTTACTGAACATTTTGTTAGGAAACGAAGACGCGGAAGCGGTTTTGGAGTTTCATTATCCTACACCTACCATTACTTTTGAAGAACATGCCATTTTCGCTATTGGCGGTGCTAATTTCTCGGCATCACTAAATAACGTTAGCATTTCGAGTTGGAAAATTCAAATGGCAAAGCCTGGCGACATGCTTTGTTTCGGGAAAAAACAAAGTGGGGAGAGGGCATATTTAGCGGTAAAGGGTGGCTTCGATATTCCTAATGTATTGGGTTCGGCTAGCACTAATTTACTTGGCGGTTTTGGAGGTAAGAAAATAGAGAAAGGAGATTCTATAGGCCTTAATCTTAAGAACGGACTGTTATATCAAGCCAGTCAAAAGATAAACTTGGCCCCTAAAACGGTTAATGTTAATTTGAGACCACCATTTGAGAGTTCTCAAGAGATCAGGGTAATTGCGGGAAAGGATTTATCCTGTTTAGATCATTCAAGCAGAGATATAGTTTTTAATCAATCTTTTATTATTTCTGGGCACGCAGATAGAATGGGCTACAGACTTGAGGGAGATTGTTTGAATTTACACGATTCTAAAGAACAAATATCTTCGTCTGTTGCTTTCGGAACCATTCAGTTGCTGCCTGACGGGCAGTTAGTGGTTCTTATGGCTGACCACCAAACGACAGGAGGATATCCTAAGATTGCGAATGTGATTTCGGTGGATTTGCCCATATTGGCTCAACTGTCTACTGGGCAGCATGTTACTTTCAGGGAAATCACAATGGAAGTGGCGGAAAGTGTTTTCCTAAAGCAGGAAAGAGAGATTAAAAAGTTTAAAGTTGCTGTAAAGTTATATTCTTGACCCTGCATTTGTTCCGAAGTTTTTTACTTTAATCCATGGCAAAGCTTATAGATATAAATTGCGACATGGGCGAGATTTCTGAAACTTGGTTATCTGGCCGAGACAAAAGCTTATTACGCTATATTACTTCCGTTAACATTTCTTGTGGTGTTCATGCTGGAGATGTATTCCTTATTAGAGATACAATTCATGAAGCTTTGGCTTTGGGTTTAAAAGTGGGAGCTCACCCGAGTTACCCAGATAAAGAGAATTTTGGTAGGCTAAAAATATCTTTAACCATAAAGGAGTTAAAGACAGTTCTTCATGAGCAAATTTTGTTTGTAAAGGAAATTGTGGACGCTTCTGGCGGTATTTTACATCATATTAAACCTCATGGAGCTTTATATAATGAAGCTGCTTCAGAAACAGCTATTTGTGAAGCTATTTGTGATGTGATGAAAGGAATTGACCCTAATCTTGTTCTTTATAGTTTGGCTGGATCAAAAGGGAGTGAGAAAGCTATTGCAAGCGGTTTGAAAGTATGGCAGGAGGCTTTTGTAGATAGAACATATGAAAACGATGGAAGTCTGAGGAAGAGATCTTTAGCGTTTGCGATGACAGAGACTCCGGAGTTGGCCTTAAAGCAGTTTCGAGAGCTTAAAAAAGGCAAAGTTACTTCCTATGAAAATGGGGTAATACATGTAAGAGCCGATACCATTTGCATTCATGGAGACGGTAAAAATGCTTTGGCTATAGCCAAACTAATCCATAAGGAAAGGGCTCTGTGATAGGTGTCTTAGTCAAACTTAACTCTGACGAAAACATCGGGATCTAATACAAAATCTCCTTTGGTAGATTTTAATGGGAATGAATAATCTCCTTCTTCCATTTTACCTAGGTAAAAGCAAGGACCAAAGCCTCCGAATGATTCAACATCGCCCAACTGCATATCTACATTAATATCTCCCTGGAAAACGCTGACGATTACTGTGGAGTCGGCAAGTCTATTAAAAACGGTGGTTCCGCAAAAATGTCCGCCACATGAACTTCTGGTGACTAAATACCTGTCGACGGTTTGACCATCATCTGTAGTGAAATCCATATAGAAGTCTTTTGGAGTTCTGATGTGTTCTATCTTGGTAACGTCCAAAAACCTTTCTGTAAAAGGCTCCCATACTGGGGCATAATTTATAGAGGCTTTCCAAGCCCCCCCGTTAATTCTATAAGTAAGATTTGTAATGCCGCTTTTCAAGTAGAAATTAAAAATATCATACTCATATACACCGTAGGGGAAATCATTTGAAAGGTAAAATGGTGTGTTCAGGTTAGCATAATTTACAATGGGTGTTAAAACAGGCAGCGTTCTTTCATCTCTGTAAGTATACTGCATCTCTGTGGTTCTTTGATCAGGATATGTAGGGCAGTTTGCGTTAGTTCTTAAGTGTACGTTTGTTGGAGATATATACGGTTCTCTGTAGCCCCATAAAAAACGATTGGATGTTTTATCAATTCCAATCTTGGTCATTTTCTTATAAACGCCGTTTGGTTCTGTTCTATACTCTGGTTGCGAGAGAGCGAAAACAGTACCGAGCATCTCGTAAGAACTGGCATTCGTATATAAGTGAGGTATGTTTTGGCCATGATTATGGAAATCTTCACAAATCACTGTGGCGGTGTCTGGGCTATAGTTTTGGCTTGTATTGATACATTCGCCAATATTTGCGGTGAATATGGTACTGGTGTCGGTTTCAAAACCGGGTAATAATTCAACACTTTTCCCGCCTTTGACGGTTATACTACTGGCAGATTCTATCTCATAACTTAATTGCAATTTAGAAATGGCTTGAATGTTTTGATTTCCAGAAATACTTGAGCCAATATTTGTATTTTCAGAACAGAAATAGGAATACATGACTTTTCCTCCTAGAGGTTGATTCAGTAATATATCTGTATTATCGTTCGAATAATTTGTAATGGTTAATAGGTAATATGCCCCCGAATCTGGGTGATATAAATTTAATTTTGGCGTGATGGAAGAGTAGTCACAAGCCTTTGGGAATTGTTGGGATGCATGACAGGTGGAATCCAAGTCATTTTGGGCTATGGGACCCCAAATAGCAGCGTCAGTATCGTAATTTTTTGAGTTTCCAAAGTTAAAAGTAAGGCTGTCTCCTTCTATTATTTTCACCAAGAACCATTTGGAATTATTATAGCTAAGTAGGCATCCTGGATTGAAATCTTTGGGAACTTCATAACATTCAGAATTATCGATAATAGCTGGGAATACCAGTTCTTCTGTGGCTACCAAATTGTCTCTATTGGCAGGGAATAAGTTGCAAACTACCTGACAGCTGTCATAAATGGTGCTGACAGAATTAAAAGGACGTAAGGGCTCTTTTTTCTGGGCTATTGTGGAAAAACAAATTATAAAAAAGAAGATGTAAAGAACCAAGGTTCTTACGTTGGAAAGCGAAAATGTCATCTAGGAAAGCAAAGGTATTTTATGGAAAGCATTTATCTAATTGTGCTAAAGGTCGTGTCTTTTTGTTATAATTGCTAAGTAAAAATGGAATTTAATTAAAAGTTTGTCTAAATCTTTAATAGTTAATTATTAGACGGTATCTAATTGTTTGACAATACTTTATGGAAACAGTACTTGATGGCTTTTAATGCAGCAAGTACCAGCATAAGTCCAGATATCCTTTTTAAAACTGTCGATGTTAATTCGGACTTTGAATGAACCCAAAAACAGTGTTTTGACAGATAAGAGAATTATGGAAAGCTTGCAGACTGTAGGTGTTTTGAACATGGTTTTTATCGACAATAACGTCGATGATTTCTTAAAATCAACTAAAGAAAGCCTACTAAATTAGTTTGCATCTGTGACTGTGACTGAACTACCTTTAGAATTAGTCTGAAAAGAAATGCTTATCATAGGCATAAGTTGAATTTGCGAAAGTTAACTTATTTGTGAATATTTTTTAGTTTATTTTATGCCAATCTGTTCCTGTTGCCACTACATGTATCACTTCGTTAGGAGCTATAGTATTTATGGATGAAATTATTCCAGTGATGACTGGCATGTTTAGGGTCAAATTTCCAGCACCATGATTCACAATTAACAGTTCACGTCCTAGGTTGCCGGGAAGCGGTAAATTAAAAGAACTGGCAGTAGTGCCGGTATAAATAAGCTTGTAATTATCATCGCTATCTGTAATGGTGATATCTGAACTAAAAATTTTTGTAGATGAATTGACGGCTCCAGTGATTCTGAGATTTCCGTTGACGTAGAGTTTATCTTCTGAAATGGTCTCTAAATTACTTATGGGAACATTAATGCCCACTATATTTTTATCAAAATCTCCGCCAATGAGCGGCGTATT
>NZ_JBSRVI010000058.1:0-8490 GCF_055134445.1 Arcticibacterium sp. | reverse complement strand
GATCTAAGGCTTAAGACGAACTTTATTTTTTTAGAAGGAGACCAGGAATGGTCTCCTTTTTGCGTATAGGAGTAGTATTTCTTAAAGGATTTCTTAGCTGCATTTAAATAGTAAGAAAAAATCTCTTAACTTTACGCTCCGATAATTCATTCTATTCATCGGAAATCACAAAAACATTGATGGAAAAATCTCAAGTGCGTGAAGCATATCTTATGCTGGAAGACGGAACCGTGTTTAAAGGGAAAGCCCTTGGTAAATTAGGGACGTCGACTGGAGAAATATGCTTTAATACTGGTATGACTGGCTACCAAGAAATCTATACCGACCCTTCTTATTCTGGGCAGATTATTGTAAATACGACCTCTCATATTGGAAATTATGGAGTAAAGTTGGAAAGTGAAGAAGAATCTTCTAGTGTGAAAATAAAAGGTGTGGTATGTAATGCATATGCAGATACGTATTATTCTAGAAACACAGCGGACTCTTCACTTCAAGAATACTTTGAGAATGCTGGAGTAGTTGGCATTTGCGACGTCGACACAAGACAAATTGTGCGTCATATTAGAAATGCCGGCGTAATGAATTGTATTATATCTTCTGAAATAGACGATATAGATACACTCAAGAAAGAGCTAGAATTATGTCCATCCATGGAAGGTTTGGAGCTTTCTAGTACTGTAAGCACATCAGAACCATACTTCTTTGGAGATGAATCTGCGTCTTTTAAGTTGGCTGTGTTGGACTTAGGATGCAAAAGGAATATTCTGAGGTCATTTGCGGAAAGAGACTGCTATATGCAGGTTTATAATGCTAAAACTCCGCTGTCTGAAATTTTGAAATGGAATCCTGATGGTTTTTTTATATCAAATGGACCAGGAGATCCTGCCGCTATGGATTATGCAGTGGATACCATAAAGGAAATGCTTGAGACCAACAAACCCTTATTTGGGATTTGTTTAGGACATCAAATATTAGGCAGAGCTTGTGGCATCGGGACTTATAAGATGCATAGCGGACACAGAGGTTTAAATCATCCTGTAAAGAACTTAGTTACTGGGAAATCTGAAATTACCTCTCAGAATCATGGGTTTTCTGTAAACACGGATGATGTTAAATCAACCCCGGATGTGGAAATTACCCATATGAATTTAAATGATAATACGGTAGAGGGTATTAAATTGAAAAGTAAGCCTGCGTTCTCTGTTCAATATCATCCAGAGGCTGCCCCAGGACCTCATGATTCAAGATACTTATTTGACGACTTCGTAGCTTTATTAGGAAAGTAATCCTAATAAAGCTTATAGTGATTAAGCTTGCATTCTAGGCCACCATTAAACATTTGGTGCCTAGATTCAGGCTTAAGTCCAAAATACTTTAATGCTTCTAAATTGGAGCTTATAATCCAAGCTTCGCAATTGCGGTATTGTTTCTTGAGTTGGTCTCCAATATTCTTGTAAAAGGCATTTATCTCATCAATTTCTAATCTTTCTCCGTAAGGCGGATTTAGGAAAACTATCCCACTTTCACCTATTTTAGAAGAAAGAAAGAAATCCTCCCTTTTCACTCTGATGATGTCGTCCAGTCCTATTTTTTCAACATTAACAGATATGTTATCTATATTCTCTGTGAGCAAATCTCTACAGTAAATATTTGTATCAGAGTACGTCCTACTTTTCTCTAGATCATTTTTAATGTTATGAAACATTTCTCTGTTATAATCTACCCATTTTTGGAAGCCAAAACTCCGATTAAGTCCTGGAGCTATATTATTGGCAATAAGTGCTGCTTCAATACTAAAGGTTCCTGAACCCGACATAGGATCATAAAAATCATCTTTGCCATTCCAGCCCGACTTTAGAATTATACCTGCGGCTAAAACTTCGTTTAATGGGGCCTCATTTGAAAATTCCCTGTATCCTCTCTTGTTTAGCGTATCGCCAGAGGAGTTTAGAGAAACAGTACAGGCATTATACTGAATATGAACGTTGAATTGATAATCGGCATTAAAAGTATCTACATCTGGCCTACTGCCGAACTTTTTTCTAAACCGGTCAACTATCGCATCTTTTGTTTTTAACGCTACATACTTAGAGTGTGTGAAGATTTCTCCACTTACGGTAGCGGTAAGAGAAAAGGTGTCTTTTAATCCAAATATTTCCTCCCACTGCACAGCAAACACTTGATCATATAATTCGTATTCGTCATTAACTTCAAATTCTATAATAGGAATTAAAATACTAATAGAGGTTCTTAAAGACATATTGGCCTTCATCATCAATTCGTCATTGCCTTCAAAGGCTACGGCTCTTTTCCTTTTAGAAATATTCACACCTCCAAGGTTTTCAATTTCTGCAAAAAGTACATTCTCTAAGCCAGCCAAAGTCTTGGCTATCATTTGGTAATTCTCCATGGTGCAAAGCTAAATTTAAAATCCTCATTTTGGTCAATTCTCTAGTCTCTTGCTGATATTTTTCATAAAATTGCGGCGAATTAAAGCAGTTGAACGGAAATAGATGAAACTTTACAGTACAAATAACATAAGCCCATCGGTTGGAATTGAAGAAGCTATCTTTCAAGGTTTGCCTCCAGATAACGGTCTTTATCTTCCAATGGAGATTCCAGTCTTACCAGATACCTTCTGGGAAACTTGTGATAGTTTAACCTTTACTGATATTGCTTTTGTAATAGCCAATGCTTTTTTTCAAGATGAAATACCTGCAGAAGATCTAGAAAACCTTTTGCTTGACTCGATGGATTTTGACGCACCATCTGTCGAGATAGAAGAAGATCTGTATTGTCTGGAGCTTTTTCACGGGCCTTCTATGGCTTTTAAGGACTTTGGAGCAAGGTTTATGGCGGCCGTGATGTCATATTTCCTAGAAAAAAGGAATAGGAAGGTTCATATACTTGTAGCTACCTCTGGAGACACGGGTGGGGCAGTGGCACAAGGATTCTTTGGGCAAGAAAATATTGATGTACATATACTTTACCCTAGCGGAAAGGTCAGTGATATTCAAGAGAAGCAATTAACCACGCTAGGTGAAAATGTTTCTGCTATTGAAGTTGATGGTACTTTTGAAGATTGTCAAAAATTAGTTAAACAGGCATTTTTAGATGAGGAATTGAGAGAAAAGCTAAATTTAGCTTCTGCCAACTCTATTAATATAGCTCGTTTAATACCTCAAGCATTTTATTACGTTTACGCTTATTCTAGACTGTATAAAAAGGGGTTTCCTGTTGTATTTAGTATACCTAGCGGAAATTTTGGGAATCTTAGTGCTGGAGTGATAGCCTTTAAAATGGGCATGCCTGTTCACCGATTTATAGCTGCCACTAATGTTAATAAAGTAGTTCCTGAGTATTTAAAGTCGGGTGAGTATACACTAATTGACCCGTCAATTAGTACTATTTCGAACGCCATGGATGTAGGTAATCCTAGTAATTTTCCTAGGCTGATTGCTTTGTTTGGCAATAAATTCGCAGAATTGACAGATAAGGTTGTTGGATACTCCTATACGGATGAAGAAACGAGAGCCGCTATAAAAGAAGTAAAAGATAGATTTGATTATGTGGTGTGTCCACATACAGCTATTGCATATTTAGGCTTAAAGGATTATATGAATTCTGAGAAACAAAGGGTTTCTGGCGTGTTTTTATCAACAGCACATTATGCTAAATTCTTACCAGATGTAGAGGGTGTTTTAGGGGCTGGTTTACCTATTCCAGAAAGATTAGAAGAACTCTTAGAAAGGGCTAAGGTAGCAGAGAGAATGATGCCTGATTATGGACTTTTTAGAAGCTATCTAGACAAACTGTCTTAAGCGAAAGAATTACTTTCCCATTATAAAAATAGCACTGTTAATTTTAGGATTAGGCTCAATACTTTGAATATCTGTTGTAGTGGTTGGAATACCATTCATAATTAACTTGGAATTAAAGGGAAAGATAATACCACCTTTCTCTTTAAAGTTAGAGAAAAGGGTTTCCATTTTTCCGTTTCCGTTATGAGCTACGCTTTTTACTAACAAGAAGCTGTTTTTTTCAATATAAAAGTCCACTTCTCCTTTGATAGTTGTTTCCATAAAAGTGTAATCAGGTTTTAAAAGAGTTAATTTAAAACACGGGTTTCCATTTACAGTCTCGTCGTCTTTTTTTATAATTTGATATCTGTTTTTGGATGCCTTAAAAAGCGGGTCTGGGAAGTCTTTACCCTGTTCTATCAGATCGTGTGCATCTTCTTCTGTAAGCGGCTCACTCTTCATGGTCATGGGATTGGTAGCCCAAGCCATTTTACCATCGTAAGAGGCTATGATTTCCATTCCTTCGTAACTGAAAATAGCTTTATAGGACAAGCCTTTATAGAAGGAAACTGTTTGATAATTGGTAGATTCTGCTTTAATGCTTTCAACTTGCTTTAGACTACTAAGTTTTGTTAATAGTAAAGTGCCCCCTCGCTTTTCTACATACTTCTTAACGATTTCTTCCGCAGTTTGAGCTAAAGATATGGATGAAATAAATAATGAGAACAAAACAAGCGTTGAGAGGAATCTCATGGTCAAAATTTGAAGTTATTTAAAAGCTTAAACTTCAAATTTTGATCCAATATTTTGTTATGAAATGTTAATGTTATTTTCTCTTGAAAATTAAACCTGCCAAAGGTGGTATATTCAATGAAATAGAATACGGAAGTCCATGATAAGGTTCTTTAATGGCCTTGAAATCGGCATTCCCAATTCCTGCTCCACCATAGTTTTCTTGATCGCTGTTGAGAATTTCAGTATAACTTCCTGCATTATCTACACCTAGCTTATAATTGTTTCTTGGAACAGGGGTAAGGTTTAGAATGATATAGATTTCTTCTGTGTCTGTTAGTCTTTTATAATACAAAACAGAGTTTTCTTCATCCATGGTGTCTATCCATCTAAATGAAGTTTCTTTAAACTGATTTAATGTTAAAGACTGCTCGTTTCTATAAAGAGTATTTAGGCTTTTGACCAGTTCTGAGACTCCTTTATTGAAATGGTTGTCCAATTCGTGCCAATCCAAACTGTTTTTAAAATCCCATTCTCCTCTTTGGCCAAACTCTCCTCCCATAAAGAGTAGTTTGGCTCCTGGATGCGTAAACATATAGGTATATAGCAATCTGAGATTGGCAAATTTCTGCCATTCATCACCGGGCATTTTATCCCATAAAGAACCCTTTCCATAAACCACCTCGTCATGAGAAAGTGGTAACATGAAGTTCTCTGTGAAGGCATAAACTGTACTGAATGTCAAATCTTTTTGATGGTATTTCCTAAAAGCAGGGTCCTTTTCAAAATAAGATAGGGTGTCGTTCATCCAACCCATCATCCATTTCATGCCGAAACCTAAACCGCCGGTGTATGTTGGTCTAGAAACCCCCGGAAATGCCGTAGATTCCTCGGCAATGGTTTGAGTACCTGGATAAGAAGCATATATTTCTTCGTTAATTTCTTTTAACAGTGATATGACCTCTAGATTTTCTCTACCACCATGAATATTAGGAATCCATTCGCCATCTTCTCTAGAGTAATCTCTGTAAAGCATAGAAGCCACAGCGTCCACTCTTAATCCGTCTACATGGAAACGTTCTAACCAAAATAGGGCATTGCTAATCAAGAAAGATCTTACTTCAAATCTCCCATAATTAAAAATATAACTTTTCCAGTCTGGGTGATATCCCTCAAATGGATTCTCGTGTTCGTAAAGTGCCGTTCCGTCAAACCTAAATAAACCATTAGCATCTCCAGGGAAATGTGATGGAACCCAGTCTAAAATGACACCTATGTCGTTTTTATGAAGCTCCTCTATAAGGTACATGAGGTCTTGAGGGTTACCGAAAATACTACTAGCGGCAAAATACCCCGTTATTTGATATCCCCAGCTTGGCTCATATGGATGATGCATGATAGGCATAAACTCCACATGGGTAAAGCCCATTTCTTTAACATAAGGTACCAAATCCCTTGCAACTTCTCTGTAAGAAAGTCTGCGTTCGTTATTTTCAGGGTCTCTTTTCCATGAACCTAAATGGACTTCATAAACGGAATATGGAGCGTCTAATGAATTCTTTTCGGGTCTGTCTTTCATCCATTTACTATCTGACCACTCATAATAAGTGTCCCAAATAACACTAGCCGTTTTTGGTGGCTTTTCCCACATTAGAGCAAATGGATCGGCCTTTTCTAATTCTTCGCCAGTATTGGATTTGATGAAATATTTATAAACCTCTCCATTTCCAATATTCGGTATAAAGGTTTCCCATATACCAGAATGATCCCATCTAGGACTTAAGTTATGTGATGTTTTATTCCAGCCGTTAAAATCTCCTATTACAGATATTTTTTCAGCGTTAGGTGCCCAAACAGCAAAATAAGTCCCTTTCTGACCATCATTATCTACTACATGGGAACCGAATTTCTCATAAAGCTTGTAATGTTTTCCCGCTTTAAAAAGATGGATGTCGAAATCGGAAAGAAGACTAAAGGACATATTTCAATGGTTTTATTTATAAAAAATCATAACTAAAGAAAATTACATTTTAAAACGTAACATTCTTTTTTCAATTAGTTGCCAAGAAAGATAAGCAACAGAAATAACTATGACACAAATTAATAGAAGTTTTTCCCAATTTATTTCAATTTGCCTATGATAAAAATAATTTATAATGGGCATATGAAATATATAAATACCGTAAGAAATGTCATTACCTTTTAATAATCTGGAGCTTAAAGCCGGTTTACTAAAAGTTAAGGCCATGGTGGTAAGCCCTAATAAAACCAAACCAATAACGCCTAGTACTGAGATTTCGTAAACGTTATCAAACAGCCCTAACCAGTTTCTAAAAACGAGCATGTAAATCATAAATAGCATAAACCAGATGTAGCCTTTTCCTTCAAGATACTTTCTCAGTACATCAAAGTTTAGATGTATTAATATGCCAATACAAAAAAAGTAGAGGTATTTGAATAGAATGACACCCATTAGTTTTCCCGTTAGCTCGCTTTCTAGAATTACCGTTTCTTGATTTACACTGTAAATAAGTGATAAGATAGCTAAGCCAATAATCACTAAATTTTGAAAACTCTTTTGACGTTTATTTTTGAATATCGTAACAAACAATATTGGAAGGAAGAAATAATACTGTAACTCTACAGATATAGACCATAGACTACCGTTTGGATGACCAACTCCCCAATTTGACACTAAAGGTGTTTTGTAGAATTGGAAAAAGCTCATTTGAGCCAAGATCCAAGTCCAAAATGAACCAGTTGCCAGATCGGACAATTGGAGTTGTTCAGAAACGAAAAGTAATATTATGGTGAAAACTAAACACACCCATAATGCCGGAAATATTCTGATTAGCCTGTTTTTGAAATATCGCTTCAGATCGTCGCTGTTTCTTTCCAAAGATCTATATATCAAAAAACCACTGATGGTAAAGAAAATAGGTACACCGGGGAAATAGGAAATTATCTCTTTGATTTTTGGTTGCCAAAAATCGTCTATTCTAAAGAAGGTTAAAGCATGATAAAGCATGACTTGCAGGGATGCAACAAGTCTAATTAAATCAAAATTATTTATTCGGGATGAATTCAAACAGTTTCTGTTTTTTTGATTTTAATGTTATTTTGAATAGCTGGCATGAATCTACAAACTAAAGCAAAAAATGTCCATCTGTTATAATCGATTATAAGACCGTTGGTAAAGGTAAATACGAAAAAGTAAATAAACCCGTAAGCTGCAAATTCACCTATAATACTTGAAGGTTTTTTAAATTCTCGAATGGCGTACTTGAGCATTAAATAAAAGAAAACGCCGAAGAGTAAGAAACCAATAAGCCCATAGGAGTTAAATACTTCCACAATGGGCACATCAACGTAAAAGGCGAAATATCCATTTCCGAAAAGAAGTTTTAAATACTTACCCTCTTTAAAATTATCAATGGCATTCTCTTTCATTAACTCTAGTAAGCCAACTCTGCCAGAAGCTGAGGCATCCACTTCAATCTCCTTCTTTCCATCAGAATCACCAGGGATGAAAGTATTTACCAGCTTCTCTAACCTTCGTTGAACTATTTTATAGCCTAGATCAAGGATAGCTTCGTTTTTCTGTATAAAGTCTATCCCTTTAATGGACATGAAAATGACAATAAGCCAAACGTACCATTTAGTGAAAAGGAACTTCGTTTTTTTCCAAATGGAGCGAGCATCATTATTAAACCAAATAAAACAAACAATAAATAGAAAGCCGGATAAAATGGCAGACATGGCTTGAGCTAAAATAAGGACAGCTAAAAATAATGCAAGAGCACCGTAAGTGACAAATCGCCAAAGTTTCTTTGTCTCATATTTCAAATAAATAAAGCCTGAAACAATACCAAAGAAAGCTCCTCTTCCGAAAATATGTGGGTTTCCCATGGAGTCCATTTCTGTGGCATCTCCATAGGCTATGGCGAATCTTTGACCA
>NZ_JBSRVI010000057.1:0-30348 GCF_055134445.1 Arcticibacterium sp. | reverse complement strand
CTTTAATTACGGTACCCACAGCACTTCCTCTTTCTATCCTTCTGGCTGCTTTAATGAGCTTTGGGAACTTGGGAGAGCATACCGAACTCACTGCCTTAAAATCTGCTGGAGTACCTGTTTCTAGGATTATACTTCCTGTTTTTGTTTTCACCGTAGGGATTTCTATCTTTTCTTTTTTCTATAACGACAGAATGACCCCATGGGCCAATCTAAAAGGTTATTCTTTGCTTTGGGATATTAGAACTACGAAAGTGGCTTTAAATATCCAAGAGGGTATTTTTTATAGAGAAATACCTGGTTATAGCATTAAAGCCAAAGAAAAATTTCCGGACAATGAAACCTTGAAAGGTTTAATCATTTACGATCACTCCGATAGAAATGGCAACAAAAACGTTACAACGGCAGATTCTGGTAGAATGTACATGATGCATGATGAATCTTATCTGGTTTTAGAACTTTATGATGGCTATAACTATTCTGAGCAAAAGAGCGATCAAAGCATGAACGACACGCCATTCATGAAGAACAAATTCAAGAAAAACAGGATGGTTTTCTCCATGGAGTCTTTCAACTTGAAGAGAACCAGTGAAAATCAGTTCAAGTATCACGCTTACATGAAAAATGTCAGGGAACTTGAAGAGCAAATAGATTCCACAAGATTATTAATTGAAAAGCAAAGCATAACGCAAGTTGCCTCGGTTAAAAACCTTAGCAACTATCAGTTTAAAAAAATCCCCGCTAAATATGATATAGATTCTGTTTCTGGGGATAGTACCTTGAAAGTGATAATTCCTGGTCCTTGGATAGATGAAAAAATAAAAGCCCTAGAGAGCGGAAACAGGATGAATGAAATCTGGTCGGTGGCCATTTCTTCTGCCAGAAGCTTCAAAAGCCAGTTGTCTACCAATTCGGCTATGTTAAGCTCAAAAAGGCGAGAGATGTACAGTGCAGATGTGGAGCGATGGCATAATTACACTTTTGCAGTGGCTTGTCTAGCCATGTTTTTGATTGGTGCTTCCTTAGGAACCATTATTAAAAAAGGAGGTTTTGGTGTGCCCGTTCTTATTGCTATCAGCTTTTTCATTTTCTATTATGTGATGATGCAGGTTACCGATAAAAATGCAAAAGAAGGTCTAATGCCCGTTGTGATAGCGGTATGGATACCAGATGCGGTCCTCATGACAATGGGTCTATTTCTGCTCAATAAAGCCACCAAAGATGCAAGACTCTTTGATTCAGATATATATAGACAGTATTGGGATAAACTGAAACCATATTTGGCATTCGGAAGAAATAAAATAAAAGCGAATCCATCAGCGGGTTAAACTGAAAAAATGCCTATCTTTGCGGCTGTTTTATTTATTACCATTAAATCTAGGTTAACATCTTATGTATTTAACTTCGGAGAAGAAAGAGGGAATTTTCGAATCGAAAGGTTTCCAAAAGAAAAGCAATGATACTGGTTCTGCGGAATCTCAAATTGCATTATTCACTTACAGAATCGCTCATTTAACAGAGCATCTTAAGAAACACAAAAAGGATTACTCCACTCAGAAAGGCTTATTAGGCTTAGTAGGTAAGCGTCGTAGCCTTTTGAAGTATCTTATGAAAAAAGATATCAATCGTTACAGAACGATAATAGCTGAATTAGGAATTCGTAAGTAAAAAAAATAGGGGGCTCCAATTATATTGGGGTTCCCCATTTTTTGTTTTAACACGTGTTAACTATCCCCGCGGAATACGAATAGGATAAAATCATCGCATCAGAAAGCGGAAAATGCGATATAAAAATTAATAGATGTTTAAAATACATTCTCAAACTATCCAATTGCCGGGTAGTAAAGACATCACAATCGAAACAGGGAAATTAGCTCGTCAAGCAGACGGTTCCGTAGTTTTACGTTGTGGAAATGCCATGCTTCTAGCCACTGTAGTTGCAAAAAAAGAGGCTAAAGAAGGCGTAGATTTCCTCCCATTATCTGTAGATTATCAAGAGAAGTTTGCCGCTGCTGGTAAAATTCCAGGTAGCTTCCAAAGAAGAGAAGGAAGACTTTCAGATAATGAAATACTTATTTGTAGATTAGTAGATAGGGCTTTACGTCCAATATTCCCGAAAGATTATCATGCAGACGTTCAAGTAATGATCTCTATGATTTCTTCGGATCCTGAAGTATCTCCTGATGCTTTAGCGGCTTTAGCAGCCTCTGCAGCACTTTCTGTTTCAGACATTCCATTTAATGGTCCTGTATCTGAAGTAAGAGTTGCGAAAATCAATGGTGCTTATGTTATCAATCCAGATATTTCTGCATTAAAAGGTGCTACTTTGGATTTGATTATTGCAGGTACTGCAGATAATATCAACATGGTAGAGGGAGAAGCTGACGAAGTTTCAGAACTTGAAATGATTGAAGCCATCAAAGTAGGCCACGATGCTATCAAAGTTCATTGTGCATCTCAAATTGCCTTAGCTGCAGCCGTAGGTGCCACAGTTAAAAGAGAATACTCTCATGAGACTAACGATGAAGCTCTAGAAGCCAAAGTAATGGCAGACCTTTATGATCAGGTTTATGCTGTAGGAGCTTTAGGAACAGGAAAAGATGGTAGAAGAGATGGCTATAAAGCTATTTTGGATGCTTATATCGCCAAATTTGAAGAGGCAGAAGAAGAAGTTAATTTAGACTTAGTTGGAAAATATTTCTCTGAAGTTAAGTACAAAGCGTCTAGAGACCTTGTATTAAACGAGAGAAAAAGATTAGACGGAAGAGCTTTAACTGAAATTAGACCTATTGAGTGTGAGGTAGATTACCTTCCGGGTGCTCATGGTTCTGCTCTTTTCACTAGAGGAGAAACTCAATCTCTTTCTACCACTACAGTGGGAACAAAATTAGATGAGCAGTTGATTGACCAGACCATGTTTTCTGGTTATTCTAAGTTCTATTTACATTATAACTTCCCAGGTTTCTCTACAGGTGAAGTAAAACCAAACAGAGGAGCATCTCGTCGTGAAATTGGTCATGGTAACTTGGCTCAACGTTCATTGGCTAAAGTAATGCCTTCTGAAGAGGAAAACCCATACACTGTTCGTATCGTTTCAGACATATTAGAATCTAATGGTTCTTCTTCTATGGCAACGGTATGTGCTGGATGTTTATCGCTTATGGACGCTGGTATTAAGATTAAGGCTCCAGTTTCTGGTATTGCCATGGGTCTTATTACAGATACGGCTTCTGGAAAATGGGCGGTTTTATCTGATATTTTAGGTGATGAAGATCATTTAGGAGACATGGACTTTAAAGTTACAGGTACTGAAAAAGGTATCGTGGCTTGTCAAATGGACATTAAAGTAGAAGGTCTTTCTTTTGAAATCGTAGAGCAAGCATTGGCTCAAGCCAAAGACGGTAGACTTCATATCTTAGGAAAGATGAAAGAAGCTATGGGTGGCGTAAGAGAAGAGATGAAATCTCATGCTCCTCGTGCTCATAAAATGACTATCGATAGAGAATTTATCGGTGCCATTATCGGACCTGGTGGAAAAGTGATTCAAGAAATGCAGCGTGAAACGGGTGCTACTATCAATATTGAAGAAGTAGGTAACCAAGGAGTCATTTCTATTTTCGCGACAAGTGGAGATAGCATGAACGATGCGGTAAATAGAATTAAAGGCATAGTAGCGGTACCTGAGGTTGGTACAGTTTATGATGCTAAAGTTAAATCTATTCAGCCATTTGGTGCTTTTGTAGAGTTCTTACCTGGTAAAGAAGGTTTACTACATATTTCTGAGATTTCTTGGGAGCGTCTTCCTTCTATGGATGGTGTTTTGGAGTCTGGCGAAGAAATTCAGGTTAAGCTTACAGAAGTAGACAGAAAAACAGGTAAGTACAGACTCTCTAGAAAGGTTTTACTTCCTAGACCAGAAAGAGCTGAATCTAAATAGCAAAAATTAAGCGAACAATAAAAGGGCAATTAGTGTTGTTCTTTTATACAATCGCTAAATATATAAGTAGGATTGAAACAAATAAAGCAATATGAGACAACTAAAAATCAGTAAACAGATTACCAATCGCGAGAGCCAATCTCTTGATAAGTATTTACAAGAAATTGGTAAAGTGGACTTGCTTACTCCTGATGAGGAAGTAACGCTGGCTCAGAAAATTCGTGAAGGTGATCAACTGTCTCTTGAAAGGCTTACTAAAGCAAACTTGCGTTTCGTTGTCTCGGTGGCAAAACAGTACCAAAATCAAGGCCTTTCATTAGGCGATTTGATTAATGAAGGTAACTTAGGCTTAATAAAAGCAGCCCAAAGATTCGATGAAACAAGAGGTTTCAAATTTATTTCTTACGCTGTATGGTGGATTCGTCAGTCTATCCTTCAGGCTTTGGCAGAACAATCTCGTATTGTTCGTTTGCCTTTGAACCGTGTAGGTTCATTGAACAAAATCTCTAAGAAGTACTCTGAACTAGAGCAACACTTCGAAAGAGAGCCTTCTCCAGAAGAATTGGCTGAAGTTTTAGAGATTACTGCCAAAGAAGTGGTAGATACCATGAAGATTTCTGGTAGACACGTATCAGTAGATGCTCCATTCGTTCAAGGTGAAGAAAATAGCCTTTTAGACGTATTGGAGAATGATATGGAGGAAAAGCCGGATTCTGAACTAATGGCAGATTCTTTAAGAAGGGAGGTTTTAAGAGCCCTTTCTACACTTACGCAGAGAGAAGCAGAAGTAATTATGTATTATTTCGGACTGAATGGTGAGCAGGCGATGACGCTTGAGGAAATTGGTGAAAAATTCAATTTAACTCGTGAGCGTGTTCGTCAGATCAAAGAAAAAGCCATCAGACGTTTAAGACAAACTTCTAGAAGTAAAGCTTTAAAAGCCTATTTGGGTTAATTAAACCTAAAGACAAAAGACTCGAGATTAAAGATTTTATAATCAATCTTCGGTCTAAGTAACATAATAGCTAAATTTGAAGGCACTCGTTTCGAGTGCCTTTTTTTTATGACCAAACTAGAACCTTTTCAGCAGCTCGCTAGATTATGCCTTCAGAAAGGCATAGAAAACGTAATCATTTGTCCAGGCAGCAGGAACGCCGCTCTTACCATAGCTTTTACCCAGCAAAAAGGTCTAAAATGTTACAGTATTTCAGACGAACGTTCTGCGGGCTATATTGCCTTGGGGATGGCTTTACAATCGGGAAAGACGAGTATCATCATTTGTACTTCTGGAACAGCCGCATTAAATTTTGCCCCCGCCGTGGCAGAGGCCTATTTTCAAGAAATTCCTTTATTGGTACTCACGGCTGATAGACCACCAGAATGGGTGCATCAATACGATGGGCAGACTATTTTTCAAGAAAACTTGTACGGAAAGCATGTTAAAGGTTCTTTTTCATGGTCTCCCGACCAAAATGAAGAAGCATTGACTGCAGCCGCAAAAATCAGTAATAGGGCTATAAACATTTGTCAGTCTAGGCCACTGGGTCCTGTTCATATCAATATTCCTATTCGGGAGCCATTTTATCCAGATGCCATTTCCGAAATAAAACAAGAATGGGAGCTAATCCCAGCTTTAAAATCAAATAAAACCATAGACTTGCCGAATTTTACGGAAACTTTATTAAAGTATCCGAAGAGACTTTTAGTTGTAGGCCAGCAGCATAATGAAACTGTAAAAAAGCAAGCGGCAGCTTTTGCAGAAAAGTTTGGTTTTGTTTTAGTGGCAGACACCATTGCCAATGTAGATGATGGAATTAAAAATCACGATCAATTTTTAAAGCATGCTGAAAAGGAGCACCTAGCACCCGATTTACTTTTCAGTACTGATATGTCTTTGATTTCAAAATCTTTGAAATTGCTTTTAAGAAACGGAGAAATAAAGGAACACTGGCATATTCAGGATAATCCTGCTTTTATCGATCCTTTTAGATCTCTGACGAAGAAAGTTGAAATGGCTCCTCAGACATTTTTTGAACAATTGTCCTTAAGTCCATCCGTTGCAGTAGATAACTCTTATCAAAACACTTGGCACACCTTAGAAAATAAGGCCAATACGGATATCAAGTCCTTTTTCGAAAAGCCTGTATTCTCTGAATTTCATGTATTAAAAGAAGTCTTAGCTCAAATTCCCGAAGGAAGCGTTATCCACGCTGGAAACAGCATGAGTATACGCTATATTAATGCTTTACAGACATTTATAGACCCAAGTGTTATGATTTACTGTAACCGAGGGACAAGCGGCATAGACGGCTCTTTAAGCACCGCAGTAGGGCAGGCTTTGACTGCAGATAAAACTGTTTATTGTATTTTGGGCGACTTAAGCTTTCAATACGACAAAAATGCTCTGTGGAACAGGTATTTGCCAGTGAATCTTAAAATCATCATCCTTAATAATGCTGGAGGAATTATCTTCAACATGATAGATGGACCTCAAAAGCAAGACGCTTTTAAAGACTTTTTCAGAACGGAACAACCAAACAAGGCTGATTTAATAGCAGAAGAATACGGTTTAACTTATTTCAGTATCAAAAATCAAGAAGAAATAGCCTTGAAGCTTTCTGAATTCTTGAATACAAAAGATACATCAATTTTGGAGGTTTTTACGGATTATGATAACAATGTGAAGGTTTTTAAATCTTTTTTTAATTAAATTCAAATTAGAGATTGTAGCACATCAAAAAATCCGTAAATGCTCTATTTTAAACCCGGTTTATGCATTGGAAAAAAAAAAGACCTCCATTTCTAGAAGTCTTTCCTTTTTATACGAAAAGTACTATAATTAAAACCTAATACCCAAAGTCATGGTATTGATAAAAGTCCCTGTAATACCTTGCGTATAATTCAGGCCTAAAGAAGAGTTTATACCAAAGTTAAAGCGGTCAATATTAATACCTAGTCCACTTTGAACCTCAAAACCAAAAACGCTCTGATAATCGTCTGACTGATAAGAAGGAGGATAATTTGGATCATAATATCCATCATAATAATAATAGTTGCCCTTCACCAAAGAATATCTTAAACCAGGTCCAATACTCCAAGAAACCGTTCTATCCATTCCAAATGGATAAAGTTTTAAAGTAGGGGAGATACCAAATCCTTCATAGCCAACTTCTGCAAAATAATATTGAATGGGCAGTTGCCATGCCATTTTAGAAGTAATTTCCCTTTCATAGGAAACGCCAATTCCCATGACGCCATCCTCTGCATACGCACCAATAACAATAGGCTGAAAACTTAAAATCTGGGATGGTTTTTCTTTCACAAGCAGATCCTGTGAAAATAAAGATGAAGTGCTTAGAATTCCAAGTAGTACGATAAGGAGTGATTTCATGTGCTTGTGTTGTTTTTATAAGGATGCTTAAAAGTAGAAAATAGTTGTTCCAGCAAGACTAAATCTTTTATGGGAAAATGGATGCTGCATTGTAATTCCCTCCCCTATAAACTTTTCAGCTAAACCTTTCATTTAGTCTATTAAATTCCTTTAGCTTTGAAGCGTGAAAAATCAATCTAAACTTATGGAGACCTGCAAAAAATATTCTGTCAAGAATATTAGGGATAACTATATGCGAGGATGATATTAAAAATATTGTATTTGTTTTTGTATTCCAGCTCACAGCTGGATTTTTTAGTTTAATACCATGTTAAAGAAAACGACGGATTTATATCTAGAAGCATTTAAAGGATTGTCTAAAGAGGTATGGTGGCTGGCTTTGGTAACTTTTATCAATAGAGCAGGTACCATGATTTTACCTTTCCTTTCAAAATACTTAAAAGAAGATTTGCATTTTTCTTATGGAGAAGTAGGTTGGATTATGGTCTGCTTTGGTATTGGTTCTTTTGTAGGAGCATGGCTTGGAGGTAAATTAACAGACCGAATTGGTTTCTATAAAGTTATGATCTGGAGTTTACTCATCTCTGGAGTTCTATTTATTTTCCTTCAGTTTGTTGATTCATTTTGGGGTTTATGTGCTAGTATTTTCTTGGTGATGAGCGTAGCCGATATGTTTAGGCCTGCCATGTTTGTTTCGCTAAATACTTACAGTAAACCTGAAAACCGTACACGCTCTTTGACTTTAATACGACTAGCCATTAATTTGGGTTTTGTAATTGGTCCTACCATGGCCGGTATTATCATTATTGCCAGTGGATATGATATGCTTTTCTGGATAGACGGGCTTACATGCATTGTATCTATCGTTCTGTTCAGGATATTGGTTAAAGAAAAGGTGGGGAGAAGAAAAACCAAAGAAGAAATTAAGCTTCTAGACATCGAAGCAGCCGTTTATAAAGATAAGCCTTATTGGATTTTTCTAAGTATTAGCTTTCTAATCGGTGTTATCTTTTTTCAAATTTTCACCACCATGCCACTCTACCATAAAGAGCAGTTTAACCTTACGGAGTTTGATACCGGCTTATTGTTTTTCCTAAACGGACTCCTGATAGTGCTATTTGAAATGCCTATGGTAAATTGGATTGAAAAAAGGAAAATTCCAGAAACTAAACTCATTTATATCAGTGCTATCCTGGTTATGCTGAGTTTCCTGGTACTTTTGGTAAAAGCTTGGGCAGGAATATTGGTGATAAGTATGATTTTGATTACGCTCGGAGAAATGATAGGATTTCCTTACACCAACGCCTTTGCCATGAAAAGAGCCAAGAAAGGAAACGAAGGCAGATACATGGCTCTATATTCTATGTCGTTTGCATTAGCACATATAATAAGTCCAAAACTTGGCTTAGACATGGTTTCCAGATATGGCTACGCCATAAATTTCGGTATCATAAGTGTCTTAGGCCTTCTGACTGTTATGCTATCTTTCTGGCTCATAAAAGTGGTGGAACAAGAAAAGATATTGAGTAAAAGCTAATTTTAACCTGGATTATGCGTTGGGGAATCGTTATGAGTATTTAAAGTACAATAAATCAGATAATTAAAGGTAATTAGCATAGCGTTTACCCTGAGCTAATGTCGAAGGGCTATGGTGATTGAGTTTAAATGGGTGTATCCTGTGCTGAGCCTGACGAAGTATACTGATTTGAAGCAATTTAGCTCCGGTC
Source organism: Arcticibacterium sp. (assembly GCF_055134445.1). Classification (NCBI taxonomy): domain Bacteria; kingdom Pseudomonadati; phylum Bacteroidota; class Cytophagia; order Cytophagales; family Leadbetterellaceae; genus Arcticibacterium; species Arcticibacterium sp. The sequence continues at coordinate 21,296 of NZ_JBSRVI010000057.1, read as the reverse complement.
CCGATAAAATCAGGAGATTGCTTAATGCATAAAGCGGGTTTAAGGACAACGCTTGTATTCATTTTCTGATCTTAGATCTCCTAATAGAGCTCCTCTTTTAAAAAAGGAGCAAGCCGCACTTTTATTTCCCATCTTATCTTCCAAGATCCCTAGATAATAATAAAGAAACTCAACTTCAGGATTACTTTTTTCAACGGAAGTTAAAATGGTCTTGGCTTTGCTTAAGTTTTCCGTTTTAATATCCAATATTGCTGAATTACGCAAAGAATAGGCATTGTCTGGCTGAAGCTTCAAAGCCTGTTCCACAAAAGCAGCAGCATCTTTCACTTTATTATTTTCTAATAAGTTTAATGCATGCGTATTGATAAATGTAACTTCGTTGGCTTGAAGTTTAATGGCTTTTTGAGAGTAAACTAAGGCTTCATCCCAGTCGGCTAATTGAGCAAAAGTGGCACTGAGATTATTTAAAGCAAACGCAAAATCTGGCTGCTCAGAAATAACGGAAATAAAAGCCTCTTTGGCGTTTTCAAAATCTCTTTTCTGATAAAACGCGTAACCTAGATTAGTTAATGTTTCAAAATTAAAAGGACTCAATTCTAAAGATTTCTGAAAATCATTAATCGCGGCATCAGGGTTATAAGCCTGAATATAATACTTGCCTCTTAAATCATAAAACTTTGAGGAATCTGCATAGGAGGGAGCCAGATTTTGCAGTATCTGCTCACTCTCCTTCAGTTCACCTAAATTAATTTGTGCAGCAGCCAAGTTTAATTTGGCTTGTGAAAAGGTATCATCTAATTCTACTGCTTTCCTATAATCATTTCTAGCCTTTTCTATATTCCCTAGTTTTTCAAAACATAAGCCACGATTATTATATGCATCTGCAAAATCAGGGACTTTTTCTATGGCCTCTGTAAATAGCTCTAAAGCTCTTTCTGTTTCATTTTTTTTGAAATGAAAATTGCCGCGTTCAAAAAACTCCGAAGCTTCTGTCTTATTTTTGTTGCCACAGGCTAAAATGGAGCCTAATATAATTAATAAAGTGCCTGTTCTCAGGCTCTTTTGAAACCAATTCATATTATGAGATTTGTAAAAGATATACCGAATTCCTATTGTAAAACTTCCCTTTATGTGTTTAACAACAAATATATTATAAAGTTTGAAGCTGGCCTTTTAGAGCAGGTATTTAAAGTGTCTGAAATGGATGTCAGTGGAGATGAAGAGGTTCTTTCCATGTTGACAGATGCCTTTTATGCCAGCGTTATTCAACGTTTTAAAGAAATGGCAGAAGATTTTAACAAACTTTTGAGCGAATATTAAGGGCCTAAGCCCTAAACTAATCTTCTTAAAAAGCAAAAGGCTGTCTCAAAATGAGGCAGCCTTTTATATTTCTTAAAAACGGATGAATTAAACCGCAGTTTGATTCATTACTTCCGTTTGCTTTCTAATAGACTCCATGTGAATCAATTTGAAAAGTTCTTCAACCGTTTCTGGATAAAGATTTAAAGCTTTTCCCCATTTAGCACGAGAATCATGAACTTGGTTCCAACGGTCTAACTGAAGAACAGCAGTGTTGTTTTCTCTTTTGTAATCTCCTAATTGCTCTACTACAGCCATTCTAGAAGCTAAAACCTCTAAAAGTTCTCTGTCTATATTATCTAATCTACCTCTAAGTGTTTCCAATTGATCTTGAAAATCTGCACCGTAAGTAGCATTTCTAAATTCAATTCCTTTAAGCATTTCGCCTAAAGCTGCAGGAGTAAGCTGCTGAGAAGCATCAGACCACGCCTCATCCGGATTTCTATGAGACTCTATAATAAGACCGTCATAGTTCAAATCCATAGAACGCTGTGTAATTTCAGCCAATAAAGAACGCTTACCCGCAATATGACTAGGGTCACCAATCATTGGAATGTCAGGGAAAATAGACTTAAATTCTACCGCTATTTGCCACATTGGAGAGTTTCTATACTTCGTTTCCTGAGCATTAGAAAAACCTCTGTGAATGGCACCTAATTTAGTAATACCTGCACCATTGATACGCTCAAAAGCACCAACCCATAAAGCCAAATCTGGATTGATAGGGTTTTTGATCAGTACAGGTACATCTACTCCTTTCAAAGCATCCGCTAAAGCTTGTACGTTAAAAGGGTTTACTGTCGTTCTTGCTCCCAACCAAAGAATATCAACATCATATTTCAATGCTAATTCAATGTGTTCTGGAGTAGCTACTTCAATAGCTGTTTTCATCCCAGTTTCCTTTTTTGCTTGTTGCAACCAAGGTAAAGCGGCCTCACCTACGCCTTCAAAAGAACCTGGACGTGTACGTGGTTTCCATACGCCTGCTCTTAAAACATGGGCATAGCCTTCTTTTGCAATCTCTCTTGCCGTTTGAAGATATTGTTCTTCAGTTTCAGCACTACAAGGTCCAGCAATAATTAATGGTTTCCCTCCAGTGTCAATCCAACTTTCTAGAGGCTCGGTGTTTAATTTTACGTTCATTTTTCGTTTGTCAAGCTTACGCTTATCTAGATTCCTATTATAACCAACAGAGTATATTTCTGTCTCTATCAATTTTAAGGTCGTAAAGTTAAGATATTAAAACCAAAATAAATCCTAATGCAATTCAAAAAACTATGTTACTAGCAGGAAAAACATTTATTTTGCGTTTGTTTTAAAGAAAAGCATGGAATCACGGATTATAAGCAATACATGAAATCAGCATTAAAGTACTTTTTATTCGCATTTATTCTCATTATTGTAGATCAAGCCATTAAGCTTTGGATGCATTTTGAGGTCATTCCAAATCATTTCGGTGAGATTGACATCATTCCTGGATTTTTTAAACTTCACTACATTACGAACAAAGGCATGGCTTTTGGAATGGAATTAGGAGGAGAATATGGCAAACTTGCTTTAACCTTGTTCAGATTGGTAGCGATGGGTGTCATTGCTTGGTATTTGGCACAATTATCTAAGAAAAATACGCACCAAGGTTTATTATGGTGCCTAGCGGCTATTCTTGCTGGAGCTATAGGAAATGTTCTAGATAGTACGTTCTATGGTGTTTTCTTAAACAATGCACCTTTTGACGCTTCCACACCTTGGTTTCATGGTCAAGTGATTGACATGTTTTACGCTTACGGTTTAGACGGATATTGGCCAGATTGGATTCCTGTTCTTGGTGGCACATATAATAATACACCGATTTTCAATTTTGCAGATGCCTGTATTTTCTGCGGTGTTGTAGCCATTTTAATTTTCCAAAAATCTTTTATTGATAATACAATAGAAAACCATTCCAACGGCCCTGAGCTTGAGGAAACAAATAATTCAGAAATAATTGACTCTTTGACTGACAACAAATGACAACTACAGATAAAAAAATTAAAGGAATAAGTGCTTCCATAATCATATTGACTTTTGTCATGATATTCTTACCAGCACAAATAGCCTTTCCATTTATTCAAAAGATTATAATTGCTATAACAGGTGGGATTTCTGTTTTGCTACAGGTGTATGTTCTTTTTATAACATCTGATAGAACAAAAAAAACTCAGAGCTATATTTTACTAGCCCTGAGTGTTTTGGCCATTGGCCTAATGGTATATGTTTACGGATCTAAGTAAGAATTTACTTAGTCTCTTTAAAAGGGATAATTAACTTTTCACCTCTTGCAGCATAGTTCTTGGTTTTGCCGTTTGCGGCCATAATAGCTTTAACGGTAACACCATATTTTCCACCAACTACTCTTAAAATATCTCCTGGGCCTACGGTGTGAATAGCTAATACTGGAATATTGAGTTTTGCTCCTTCTTTCAAACTCTCTGCACTTGTATTTGGATTTGCTGCTTTTAAAGTATTCAGCGATAGATTATATCTGTTGGCTATAGAAAAAAGCGTTTCACCTTTGGCAATAGCGTGAGAGGCTGTTTTTCCTCCAGCAGGAATCTCTACTTCTTTAGCCGTTTCTTTCTTTGCAGGTTCAGTCATCGCAACCGCCACGTCAGGAATACTTTCTTCTTCAATTATCTGAGTAGCTTCTTCAAATTCTTCCGCACTTATTTTTTCTGGCTCTGCAATAATCTCTGTCTGTGGTGTGAGGTCACTCACATTGGATGCATCATCCGAAATCATTTGCCAACCCACATAAAGTAATAAACAAACCACCCCAACAAGAGTGATCAGCACTGCCATAGGAAGGTTTTTAGCAGGTTCTTCTGGTTTTTTGTTTCTGTCTTCGAATTCCATAGTTTTTATTATTTAGCACGTACATCGTGGCTCATTTTAGCCACTTTTTCTTTTAATTTTTCCTTATAAATATCTAACTGCTCCGCAATATTGACATCTGAAGTGCCTAATATTTGAATAGCCAACAGGCCCGCATTTTGACTGGCATTAAGAGCCACAGTGGCTACAGGTACCCCATTTGGCATTTGTAATATAGACAAAATAGAATCCCACCCATCTATTGAATTACTAGACTTTACAGGTACACCTATAACGGGTAAAGAGGTACAAGAAGCCACCATTCCCGGTAAATGTGCCGCTCCGCCAGCACCAGCAATAATCACCTTAAGACCATTTTTTCTGGCATTTTCGGCATAGCTGATCATTTTTTGCGGTGTTCTATGTGCAGAAACCACATCTATGTCGCAAGGAATTCCAAATTCTTCTAAAATATCTATAGCTCCCTGCATTACTTTCAGGTCCGAGCTAGAACCCATTATGATTCCTATCATTTACTGTGGTTTTAAACTTAATCTGCTTTTACGACTAAGCTCTTTTTTACAAAATTCACCTTTTCTATCAATTTATCAAAATCCTTTTCTATCACAGTCACATGTCCCATTTTTCTGAAAGGCTTAGTGATGGCCTTTCCATATAAAAAAGGATGTATACCTTCTTCTGAAAGCAACTTTTCCATGCCTTCATAAATTGCCATTCCTTCATATCCTTCTGCACCCAGAATATTAACCATAGCAGCTGGAGCTATCTGCTCGGTGTCTCCCAATGGTAAATTAAGAATTGCTCTCAAATGCTGTTCAAACTGTGAAACTAGGTTAGCTTTTATGGTATGGTGACCGCTATTATGAGGTCTTGGTGCCACTTCGTTAATAAGTATCTCGCCATCTTTTGTTAAAAACATCTCTACAGCCAACAAACCCACGATTCCGAAACAATTCACCGTTCTTTCCGCCAAATCAAATGCCTTAGCCGTAACTGCTTCATTTATATGAGCAGGAGAGAATAAATACTCAACCAAATTGGCCTCTGGGTGAAAAACCATTTCCACTACAGGAAAACATTTTACCTCACCGTTTTCTGACCTGGCCACCACCACGGCTAGTTCTTTTTCAAAATCAACCAATTCCTCTATTAAAGAGGGCTCGGTAAAGGATTTGTTATAATCCCCTTCCGTTTTTATGATCTGAACGCCCTTTCCGTCATAACCGCCTTCACCTACTTTATTAACAAATGGTAGTTTCCAACCAGCGTTTTTAACCGCTGTAGGGTTATCTGTCAATTTAAAATCAGCAGTAGGAAGGTTATTATCTTTAAAAAACTGTTTCTGAACTCTTTTATTCTTAATTTTTCTAAGAATACTTGGTTGAGGGAAAACTTTTTTGCCTAGATTTTCCAATTCTTCCAAGGCTTCTAGATTGACATTTTCAATTTCAATCGTGATGACATCACAATCTTGACCAAAAGCCAAAACCGTTTCATAATCTTTAAAATCTCCATGAACAAAAACATGAGAAATGGCCTTACAAGGAGCGTTTTTATCCGGATCTAAAGTTTTGATTTTTATGTCAAAATCTATAGCCGACTGGATGAGCATTCTGCCCAACTGTCCACCACCTAATATCCCAACTTTTATTTCCGAACGGTATGCCATAATTCCTATTTTGATGCAAAAATATAAAGGATGATAGAATTTGAATTATAAACTTAGGTTTTGTTCCATAAAAATGATTCTTAACCCATCTTTGGAATCCTAAAAGGATTAAAATATTAAATCCGCTATCTTCGATAATAATCAATTGAAATCAATGACAACTTTTTTAGCAGACGCCGCTTCAACAGTTTTTGGACAACATTTCTTAAAAGAACTAAGAGATGTATGCGTCGTATTACCGAGTAGGAGGGCTTCCTTTTTCTTTAAGAAGGAGCTTTCTGAATTATCAGAAATCCCTTTCGTATCCCCAGAGGTTTTTGCTATCGACGATTTCGTTTGTAAGCTCTCTGGTCTCCAGATTTCGGATCAGGTATCCTTAATTTTTGATCTTTATGAATGTTATAAGAAAATTGACAAGGCTATAAATTTCGAAGATTTTATTTCTTGGTCTCCTACGGTTCTTAAAGATTTCGATTTAATTGATCAATACTTAGTAGAAGACCCTAAAGCCTTGTTTAACTACATGAGTGAAGCCGAGGCTTTAAAAAGATGGGAGCCAGATAGCCATAAAACCATTGAGTCAACAGCACACACACATTCCTATTTCGATTTATACGAAAACCTATCCAAGGTTTATTTCGAGTTTAGGAAGCAGCTAGGAGATGCAAACAAAGCATATAGAGGGATGGCGTATCGCTTACTCGCTGAAGATCTGGAACAAATAGTGTTGGAAGATATGACTTATAAGCACTTCTATTTCATAGGATTAAATGCTCTTAGTAAATCTGAGGAGAAAATTATAAGCACTTTAGTAAAAGCTAAAACAGCCACTTGCCTTTGGGATACCGACACATGGTTTATGAATACCAACCATCAAGCCGGAGATGTTTTAAGAAGATATAGAAAGACACATTTATTTGGAGAGTGGAACGAACCCAAAACCCTCTTATCCACATCTGAGAAAGAAGTTAACATTTATGAAAGTCCATTTAACTCCTTACAAACCAAAGTAGGAGCACAGTTTTTAACCAAAGACAATACCGTTTTTGTAGTGCCTGATGAAAACCTCATTCAGCCTCTATTATTCTCTTTAGGACAGGAGGTAGAAGATTATAACATTACGATGGGTTTAGGAATGGCCCAGTCTAAACTGTCGTCGCTTATCAGCACCATATTTGAACTACAAGGTATAGGCTCTTTAAAAAATCAACAAGGGACACGCTATAGCCACGCTTTCGTCCAAAAGATCTTAACCGATCCACTTCTTAAAAAATATGAAGTAAAAGTTTACGAATCAGAGCAACCTTTCACATTAAAAAAACAAGATATAATTCTCAAAAACAAGGTCTTCATTTCTGAGCGAGAAATGACAGATTTTATACCTAACGAAGCACTACTTGTGCCACTTTTCACCTCTTGGAATGGCGACGCCGCTAAAGCAGTCAGAGCCTTAAAAACGGTAACAGAGATTTTAAGAGAGCAAATATTCGAAGATTTAGACAGTATGGAGAAGGAGTTCTTTATGTTGTTTTATTCTGTTTTAAATAGGATTCAAGATGAATTGGGAAAACATTCACAACTCAGCCTACTTGCCATAAAGTTACTTTTCAAAGAGCTATCTAAACTCGAAAGAGTACCTTTTACTGGGGAGCCTATTGCTCCTTTACAAATCATGAGTTTGCTCGAAACCCGATGTTTGGATTTTGAACATGTGGTGCTTTTCTCCTTCAATGAAGGGGTTATCCCATCGTCAAACAAGAATAATTCTCTTATACCTTTTGAAGCCTGCAGGGCCTATGGTATTCCTGTGTTTTCTGACCAAGATTCCATTATGGCCTATCACTTTTATCGTTTGCTGATGAGAGCAAAGAAAGTCGATATCATTTTTACCAATGCCAAATCTACGGGAATAGGAGGGAGTAAAGACGCCAGCCGTTTTGTACTTCAGCTTATTAATGGACTTGCCAAAGAAAACCCTCTGATCAAAATAGAAGAAAAGCTCATTGATTTCCCGAAAGAAAGTTTAGACCGGAAATTAGATGAAATTGTCATCTTTAAAGAACCAGAGCTTAAAGAAAAAATCAAGACTTATTTGAAAAATAGGGGCTTGTCTGCTTCCTCTATTTCCCAATACTATAATTGTACCTTACAATTTTATTATTCCAAAATTCTAGGCTTAAAAGAGGCTGATGAAATTGAGGAAACCTTTGGAGCGGATGTTTTTGGTAACTGGATTCACGAAAGCATTGAAATAGTATCCAAAGAAACTATAGGCTTACAAATGGCCATAAAACCAGAATTACAGCCCAATGTTTTAGCCGCCATTCCTTGGGTTTTAGATCGCGTTTTTCAAGAGCACTTTGAAGGTTATCAGGTAGATAGAGGCATTAACCTTATTTATAGGAAGATGGCTGAAAAGCTTTTAAAGCAGTATTACGAAAAATGCATTTTTGATGGTAAAGAAAGGCAAATAGTGTCTGTGGAAGATAAATTTTTCAAAGAGCTTTACACCTTTCATGGTGAAGAGAAAATTGAATACAAAATAGCGGGACTTATTGACAGCATTGAGTTTACCGAAAATGCTTTGTACTTGATTGACTTTAAAACGGGTCAAGTAAGCTCCAGTGATTTAAATATTTCTAGCAGATCAAATTTCATAGAAACATTTTCTAATGCCAATAAAGCCAAATTCAGGCAGTTAATTATCTACAAATACCTCATATATAACCATATATCTAGTTTTGGTGAAGTAAAAGGCTTTGTCGTTCCAGAGCATGCCGAGGTCATTTCGGGAATGTATTCTTTCAGAGACCTATCGGAGTTCTTACAGCAAGAATCTTTTGGTAAGGAAGAACTCCTAAGCCAAACCGAGGAAGCTCTAGATACATTGGTGAAAGAAATACTAGATATAGACATTCCTTTTAGTCAAACAGAAGACTTAAAAAACTGTGAATACTGTTCTTTCAAAACCATTTGTAACAGATAATAGTTTTTTTTTGAGCCATCCACTTTCTAAATATCAAGAGCGATATTGTGCAACTAATTCGTAATCATGCCTTTATAATTAAGCATGAAAACTTAGAAGAATAACGGCAGAAAAAAACATGAAAAAACTTTAGTCAAAGCCTTGACAATTCAAATAAGTAGAATACCTTTGCACCTCGATTTTGAATAACACGAACATTCAAAGTTAAAACAGAGGGATGGCAGAGCGGTCGAATGCGGTAGTCTTGAAAACTATTGACTGTTACAGGTCCGGGGGTTCGAATCCCTCTCCCTCTGCTGAAAAAGCCTTCTCAGGAAACTGTGAAGGCTTTTTTCTTGTCCAATTTTTATTCTAACTTTAGAAAAAAAAATATTATGTGGGAAGAGAAAAATGATACACTCAGCAGAACATTCACATTTAAAGACTTCAGTGAGGCATTTGCCTTCATGTCAAGAGTAGCACTTTTGGCAGAAAAGCAAAATCATCATCCGTCATGGAATAACGAATGGAATAAGGTGGAAATAAAACTATCAACGCATAGCGAAGGTAATACTGTAACGGAAAAGGACAGAAAACTTGCCGAGGCCATTGACAAGTTGCTTTAGCGGTAAATTGTTGATAAAGAGAATTTAATGTTTATATCCTCCCTGGAAAAAAGCTTCTTTTAAAAGCTAAGCAACGAGCGACTATAATCATGCTTTTTAAAGTTTAATAGGCCATTATGCTAAATTTCGACTTATTCTAAATCAAGTAGCAGGAACTAAATCACCTTTATCCACAATTATGCCCTGATAAACACTAATAGTTTGTTGATCTCGGACGGCTTCTTAATTTTGTTACATAGCTCTTCGGAGCCTTTAACACATCCTCTTCTTGAATTTTAGATAAAAGTATAAGAATCAATGCAACAGTGGTTAAAGTAATTATTATCATGGCTTTTATAAATTGAGATTAGTTATAACATCGATTCACCAAAAACTCTGCCTAAAAGCGTTTTTTTGATAAAATCGCTTAAAATATTTTAGATAATTTGAAAAAAACAAGAATATGTCTTTGAAAATAGTACCGACACCTATCGGAAATTTGGATGACATAACCTTAAGAGCCATTAAAGTATTAGAAGGTTCTGATTTGATTTTGGCGGAAGATACCAGAAAAACAGGCATACTTTTGAAGCATTTGGAAATTAAGAAACCAATGCGAAGCTTCCATATCTTTAATGAGCATAAGCAATTGAAAAATATCATTGAAATGCTTAAAAGCGGCAGTGTGATATCATTGGTTTCTGATGCCGGCACTCCGGCCATTTCGGACCCTGGTTTCTTGCTGGTTAGAGAATGTATTGAAAATGAGGTTGATGTAGAATGTTTACCTGGAGCTACGGCTTTTGTGCCCGCTCTTGTTAATTCTGGTTTGCCCTCAGATTCCTTTGTTTTTGAAGGTTTTTTACCGCCAAAAAAAGGAAGAAAAACTAAACTAGAAAGTCTTCAGGAGGAAACCAGAACCATGATATTTTATGAATCTCCACATAGGCTGCTAAAAGCTCTAGCGGAATTTATTGAGTTATTTGGCTCTGACAGAAGAGCTTGCGTATCAAGAGAATTGACCAAGATTCATGAAGAGAATGTGCGTGGCACTTTATCCGAAATTCTTGCTAATTTTGCTGAACGCTCCATAAAAGGAGAGATAGTTATTATTATAGACGGAACTAATAGAAAAAAATCTAAATGAGTTTATTAAAAGGAAAAGTAGCCCTTATAACTGGTGCTTCACGCGGAATCGGAAATAGCATTGCAAGAGAATTTGTGAAACAAGGTGCAGACATTGCTTTTACATACCTATCTAGTGTAGAAAAGGGTGAAGCTTTAGAAAAAGAACTAGCCGCTGAAGGCATAAAAGTTAAAGGATACCAATCTGACGCCTCAGATTTCAATGCAGCTGAAGAGCTTATTAAGAATGTGTTAGAGGATTTTGGTAAAGTAGATATTTTAATAAATAATGCAGGAATCACCAGAGATAACCTGCTTATGAGAATGAGTGAGGACAATTGGGATGAGGTTATCAGAGTTAATCTGAAATCTATTTTCAATTTAACCAAAGCCATTACCAGACCTATGCTTAAAGCCAGAAGTGGTTCTATCATAAATATGACTTCCGTTGTTGGTCTTACAGGAAATGCAGGTCAAGTAAACTACTCTGCTTCTAAAGCAGGTATCCTTGGATTGACTAAATCGGTAGCTAAGGAGCTAGGCTCTAGAGGTATAAGATGCAATGCCATTGCCCCTGGTTTTATCGAAACAGAAATGACACATGCTTTAGATGAAGATAGTTTGAAAACATGGCTATCAGGAATTCCATTAAAAAGAGCTGGCCAAGGCACCGACATCGCTAATGCCTGCGTATTCTTAGGTTCTGACATGTCTACTTACATTACGGGTCAAACCTTGGTGGTGGACGGTGGAATGGTGATGTAATTAATAATAATTAATGAATTCTAAACTCGTTTTTCAGAACTCTTCTTGGCTTGTTTTATGGTGTATAGTTATTGGTATAGCTTATGCTTGGCTGCTATATTCAAAAAAAACTACGCTGAATAAAAGAAATAATGCCATCCTAGCTGGAGTACGAGCCATCATAGTAGCCTTAGTCTGTTTTTTACTGTTAAACCCTCTTTTAAGATCCAACACCGTCAGAACACTTAAACCTATTTTGGTTATAGGAATAGATGATTCTGGCTCCATTTCTGAGCTTGGAAAAGATGGAATAGCAACATTTAAAAGAAATTTAGAAGCTTTTTATAATGAATTGACAGATTCTGATTATCAAACTGAAATACGTTTGTTAAATACGGAAAAGTCTTTCAATGCTATAGATTCTCTTACTTTTAAGTCGAAGAAAACAGACTTTGGCTCGTTTTTTAGAAATCTGAATGAAGAATTCAGTGGTGAAAACCTCAAAAAAGTAGTGTTGATATCTGATGGAATTGCCAATTCCGGTCTTTCTCCACTTCTTCGACCATTTCCTTTTGAGATTGAAACGATAGGTTTGGGCGACAGTACCATTAAGAGAGATTTATCTATTAAAGGGTTAACAGCCAATAAACTAGCTTATCTAGGAAACTCATTTCCTGTACAAGTAGATATTCTGGCTAAGCTTTATAATGGAAAGCAAACCACAGTTTTAATTAAGAGAGAAGACGAGGTCATAGAAAGAAAAATAGTAGCATTTAATTCTGACGACGACTTCAAAACCATCTCTTTTCAATTAAACGCTAAGAATATTGGGAAGCAAAGATACACCATCCTGCTTTTACCCTTAGAAGGAGAGAGCAATACAAGAAACAATTACAGAGATTTAGTGATAGATGTGGTAGATGGAAAAGAAAAGATCCTTTTAGTAGGATTGGCTCCGCATCCAGATATTAAGGCTTTGAAATCTATCATTGAAAAAAATCCCCTGTTCGAATTGGACGTTGATATTGTCCAAACCGATAAAGCCAGTGACATTCTAGCCAAAAATTTTGATATTCTCATTTTACATCAGCTGCCAGACTCTAAGGCAGAATATGTGGATTTAACATCAAGGTTGCTGGCCAAGATGAAACCAACATTCTTTGTCTTAGGTGCTCAAACTGACATTAGTCGCTTTAATGGCATGCAAGAAGTTTTGGGCATCGCTGGTCAAGCAGGAAAAACAGACCAAGTAACAGCCGCTTATAATGCCTCTTTTGCAAGGTTTATATCTGAAGAAAATTTACGGAATATTATCGCCAAGTTGCCTCCAGTTATTGTTCCATTTGGAGAATACAGAAGCTTTCCTGGCTCTGATATCATACTTTACCAAAAAGTGGGTAGCGTACTTACTGATAGACCATTACTAGCAGTCAACACCAATGCCAACAGAAAGGCAGCCGTATTTTCTGCAGAGGGTATTTGGCAGTGGAGGATGGAAGAATACTATATAAACGACAACCACGAAGCCGTAGACGACTTCATCTTAAAGTCATTACAGTTAATTTCTGTAAAGGCAGACAAAGAAAAACTTAGGGTCTATACCAGTCAAAATGAAATAGACATAGATGAATCTGTCGTTTTTATTACTGAAGCCTATGACGATTTGTATGAAAGAATTAAAAATGTAAAGGTTAACCTCGCTATTAGTGGTCCAGGAGGTTATGCTAAAACTTTCAATTATGAAGTGAGCGAGCAAAGCAACACTTTTGAAATTTCTAGTTTAGAGCCGGGTGTTTATAATTATAAGGCAGAAGGAATAGTCTTAGGAAAATCACAATCCAGTGCAGGACAGTTTGTCATTAAAGATAAAGACCTTGAATTCCTCAGTACCACGGCTGACTTTGACTTTTTAAGAACGCTCGCCTCCAAAAATGGTGGGCAATTCTATCATTCAGATGAATTTGGTTTATTAGCACAAAAACTTAAAGATGCCAAAGCCCCGTCAAAACTTGTGAATACCGAAGATCTGAGAGAAATCATTAATTTAAAATGGTTATTACCTCTTTTACTATTATTGGCTTCCTTAGAATGGGCTTTCAGAAAGTATTTTGGTACTTACTAATCCATTATTAGGTTTCTGTAAGAAATCTTGATAAGGAGTTCTAAATGGCCGAGATCTAAATGTAGGCGTAATAAGGGGAGACCCGATAATGATGGCGGTTCCAGCAAACAAATGAACTAGCGGAACAAAGCAAGGGTTTTATATGGAAGTTAAAAGATGAAGTCGATACTTTTAAAGTCAAGCCAAATAGACGTAGCCAAGTGGTGGATAAATTTTTAAAAGGTCGGGGCTTAAAATTTAATCAACTTGAAAAAATCGAGCATCTTCAAGGATGTTCATTTTAAGAAATAGATTTCCTAAAACAAACTAAAGAACAAGCAAGAATGTCAATATTTAAAGTAGGGGATAAGGTAAGAATGCTCCGTTCTTCAGAAGAGGGTGTGGTTGTAAAGGTCAAAGGAGATTTTATTGATATTGAAACTACAGATGGGTTTGATTTACCTACAATGGCTTCGGAATTGGTCCGGATCTCAGAAGCGGAAAAACAATATTTCAACGTAGCAGAAAGTAAAAAGTCTGCCGAGGCTTTAGATAAGATTTTAGAGAGTAAGAAAATTGCTAAGAATCAAATTTCGCTGGCTTTTGATCAAATCAACGATTATTTATTTAGACCATATTTTATCAATGAAACGTCTAAAGAGGTCTCTTTTGTCCTTTCTGTCTTTAAAAATGGAGCTTTTATAAATTTTGTTTCTGGGCAAGCTCCTTCAGAAACAGAAGCAAGGATATATGAGGATTTAAAGAAAGAGGAATTTGATTCTTGGTCAAAGTGGAAGATAGATTTGATTTTCTTTGAAAAAGATAAACCCAATCAACCGCTACGAACCATAGAGTTTAAATTAAAGGCGGCAAACCTATTCAAAAGCAAAATAGAATTTCCTTTTTCTGAACGTTCTGGATTTTTAAGAACCTTATCCTTAGACGCTAAGCCTGAGGACATGAATCAAGCTAAGGAAAAAATAGAAAGCCCATTCGTAGATATCTATGCGTTCAATAAAACCAAGACGGTAGACCTGCATGCAGATAAAATTGGTATTACTACTAAAAACACCGATGTAATATTTGACATGCAAAAGAGTTACTTCATAAACGAAATAGATACATCTGTGGCCGGAAGCGTGATGGAGTTAACACTTATTCACGGCGTTGGAAACGGACATCTTAAAAACTTCATTCATAAATATTTAGCATCGCATGATCATGTGGAATGGTTTAAAGAGGCTCAGAAAGAGAAGTTTGGCTACGGTGCCACACTTGTTCATTTTAAGCCTTAGCATTTTAGCAACTTCTTTAAGTTGTAGTAAAAAGTATACAGCAGAAGCCCCTTCGGAGTCTTATAGCACGGCAGGTTTAGATAGCCTTACCAATAAGGTCTCTTATATCACTGTGCCTTTGAACATTGATATCAAGGAGATTGAGCGTCAAATAAATCAAAACTTCAAGGGCTTGATTTATTCGGATACAACCTTCAATGAAGACGATCTAAAGTATAAAATCTGGAAAAACACCGATCTGAAATTTAAACACAGAGGTGAGGGAGTATTTGAATTTAAGGTGCCTTTAAAAATATGGGTTGAGAAAAAAGTTACGGTTTTAGGTATGACCAAAACACCTTCTACCGAGTTTGAGATAGTCGCGAATTTTTCCTCTAAACCTTTTATATCTTCCGATTGGAAACTTAAAACGGTTACGAACGCCGAAGGTTTCGAGTGGGTAAGTCAGCCTAAACTAAGTTTTGCTGGTTTTTCAATTCCTGTCTCCAGCATTATAGGCGGCATCATTGATAATTATCAAACCAGTATTGCCAGACTAATAGACGATAAAATATCTGATGAAATAGATCTGATAAATCCGGTATTAAAAATATGGAATAGCATTAAAGAACCTGTAAATATTTCTACTGAGTATAATTTATGGGTGAGGGCCATTCCCCAAGACATTTTAATGACCGAATTGAAGTTTGATAATTATAATATCAAAACCTCTGTAGCCATCAAGGCTTTCGTTAATTCTAGTGTGGGTAAAATAAATGTTCCGGTGAAAATTTCTACACATTTGCCCCCAATAAAATTTGCAAACTATCTTCCCAAAGGTTTTGAGATTCATCTCTACAATTTGGTTACTTTCAGTGAAGCTGAGAAAATAGCCAAAGGAATGTTTCTGGGGCAAAAAATGGCTCTTGGAAGCGGGAAGGAAATTGAAATTATGGGCTTGAAAATATATGGTGGAGAAAACAACAAAGTCATTATCCAAGTCAACACCAGCGGTGATTTAAACGGTGTAATCTTTTTAAAGGGCGATCCTGTCTACGATACAAAAAGACGCGAAATAGTCTTAAAAAATGTAGATTTTGACGTAAAAACGAAAAGTTTACTCATGAAAACCGCAGCCTGGATGATGTCAGGCAGCCTTACACGCCAAGTAGAAAACAATTTTGGACTACCTGTAGATCCTATTTTTAAAGGTGCCATATCCTCTATAGATGGTTTTCTTAATTCAGA
The DNA here is from genome assembly GCF_055134445.1 of Arcticibacterium sp. Classification (NCBI taxonomy): domain Bacteria; kingdom Pseudomonadati; phylum Bacteroidota; class Cytophagia; order Cytophagales; family Leadbetterellaceae; genus Arcticibacterium; species Arcticibacterium sp. Next base: position 5,335 of record NZ_JBSRVI010000057.1, on the reverse strand, counting down.
TTTTAAAAGCGGAGTAAGCTTAAAAGGAAAATTACAAGAACTGACTCCCGGCGAAGTTTATTTAAAAGCGGAAGGATTAATGACAACTGTGAAAGCAAAAGGAGATTTAGAAGTAAAATTGAGTAGTTTTGTGCCAAAGAAATAAGCTGTCTTATCGCTGCCTAGAATAAGGGAGAGGAAAGTCCGAACAGCATAGAGCATCATGCTACCTAACGGGTAGGGAGTAAATGGGTGACCGTTTGCTTACAGCCAGTGCAACAGAAAATATACCGCCATTTGTTCTTTAGGGTAATAAAAGGTAAGGGTGAAAAGGTGAGGTAAGGGCTCACCGCATTGGCAGCGATGTCAATGGCAATGTAAACCTCATGAGCTGAAAGATTAAATAAGTTCTGAATTTTCACTTGCTCGGTGAAATACCTACGGGTGGTCAGGATGGGTAAATCGATAGAGATTTCGAGTGATTGAAATCCTAGATAAATGATAAGAGTTCCATGTATTTGGAATACAGAATTCGGCTTATAGGCTTATTTCTTTTTTAATTTTAAAATGTTTTAGTCTTTGTATTTAAAAAGACGTACTTTTGCAGTCCAAAAATAACCGAGGGACGGGTTCCCTCACAAACATTTAAATAATGGCTGTTAAAATCAGATTAGCTAGACATGGTCGTAAGAAAAGAGCAATTTACGACATCGTTGTAGCAGACGCAAGAGCACCACGTGATGGTAAGTTCATCGAGAAATTAGGACAATACAATCCAAATTCAACTCCTGCAGGTTTAGTTCTTAATAACGAAAGAGCATTACATTGGTTAATGGTAGGAGCATTGCCTACTGATACGACAAGAAAAATCTTATCTGTTGAAGGTTTGATGTTCCAAAAACACCTTCAAGTTGGAGTGGTTAAAGGTGCTATCTCTCAAGAAGATGCAGATGCTAAACACCAAACTTGGTTAGATAACAAAGCTAAAGCTAGAGAAGAAAGAATTTCTAAATTAGCTTTAAGTAAAGCAGACATCAAGAAAGCTGCATTAGCGGCTGAAACTAAGAAAAAAGAAGGTGTAATAGCTAAGAAAGTAGAAGCAGAACAAGCTCTTATAGCTGCTGCTGACGCAGAAGCTGCATTAAAGTTAGCTGCTTCTCAGCCAGTGGTTCAAGATGCTACTGAAGAAGTTGCTCCAGAAGCAGATGCTACTGAAGAGACTCCTGCTGCAGAATAATTTATTATAGTTTCTAAAAAAACCTCACTTTATTCAAAGTGGGGTTTTTTTGTTTAAATGCCTTTTAATAATATTCCATCAATTCAATACCTTTGAACATTATGAATGTTTGCGTTTAGAAAATTCATAAAAATGGAACTCAACAAATGAATCATGACGAAAGAAGAGTGTTACTTTCTTGGTAAAATAACAAAACCTCACGGCTTAAAAGGCGAGGTTACATTATGGATGGATGTAGATGAACCAGAGCTATATAAAGAGCTGGATTCTGTTTTTTTAGACATTAAAGGCGAATTAGTACCTTACTTTTTTGAAGAACTTCAAATAAGAGGCAAAAAATCTATTGCCAAGTTTGAAGATATTGAGAGCATAGAAGAAACAGAAGGAATTATCAACTGTGAAGTTTTCTTACCTATTGATAATTTACCAAAACTTGATACCAAAACCTTTTACTATCATGAACTCCCAGGATATCAATTAAAGGAAGAAAAGACGGGAGAAATTATCGGTATAGTCACGAAGGTTTACGAAGGTGCTGGACAAGATTTAATTGCTTTTAATCTCAATGAAATTGAGATATTAATTCCTATTTCAGACGATATTGTAAAAGACATCGAACGAGATAATAATATCCTGAATGTAAATCTGCCAGAGGGACTGATTGAAATTTATACTGAAAATTAATTGAAACTCATTATATGAGAATTGATATTATTACTTGCTTGCCTGGGCTGCTCGAAGGCTTTTTTTCTCAGTCTATAGTTAAAAGGGCCATGGATGCCGGAACAGTTGAAGTTAACATCATTGACCTTAGGGATTTTGGTGTGGGCAAGAGCCGACAAATTGATGACTACGCCTTTGGTGGTGGAGCAGGAATGGTTATGATGATGGAACCGTTGGTAAATGCCATAGAGCACTACAAAAAAGAACGTGTTTATGACGAAATCATTTACATGACTCCCGACGGTGAATTATTGAATCAGCAAAGCACAAATAGGTTTTCTTTGACAGAAAACTTGCTTATAATCTGTGGACATTATAAGGGAATCGACGAGCGAGTAAGAGAAAAATACATTACCAGAGAGATATCTATTGGAGATTATGTTTTGAGTGGGGGAGAGATACCAGCCGCAGTTCTTACAGATGCCATTATTAGACTCGTTCCGGGAGCCATGAATGATGAAACCTCGGCCCTTACAGATTCCTTTCAAGACGGCTTATTATCTCCTCCTGTATACACTCGACCTGCTGATTTTCAAGGACTTAAGGTTCCTGAAATTTTACTTTCAGGTAATTTCAAGAAAATAGAAGACTGGCGTAGCGAAAAAGCTCTGGAACGCACCAAGGAAAGGAGGCCAGATTTATGGAAGAAAACATTGTAAAAGAGGCTAAAAAAAGCTATTTTTGAACTTATAAAAGAGTGAAAAGTTCACTTTTAAAATCTATTAAACTTAATCTTCTTCTCAAACTAATTTATGGCAGAGGAAAACGATAATCCAATACCTGAATCAAGTCCATCCGGGAACATTATTCCAATCAATATTGAAGATGAAATGCGTAGTGCATACATTGATTATTCAATGTCTGTTATCATTTCACGTGCACTTCCCGATGTAAGAGACGGTTTTAAACCAGTTCACCGACGCGTGCTTTACGGCATGTCAGAATTAGGTGTTTATCATAACAGAGCCCATAAGAAATCTGCCCGTATTGTGGGGGAGGTTCTAGGTAAGTATCACCCTCACGGTGACTCATCTGTTTACGACACCATGGTGCGTATGGCTCAGGAATGGTCATTAAGATATCCATTAGTAGATGGCCAAGGAAACTTCGGTTCAGTGGATGGTGACTCTCCAGCAGCAATGCGTTATACGGAGGCCCGTTTGAAGCGTATTGCCGAAGAAATGTTGGCAGATATTAACAAAGAAACGGTTGACTATCAGCCGAACTTTGATGATTCTCTTCAAGAGCCATCCGTACTTCCAGCAAGAATCCCTAATTTACTGTTAAACGGTACTTCTGGAATTGCAGTAGGTATGGCCACTAACATGGCCCCTCATAATTTAACAGAGGTGGTAGATGGTATAAAAGCCTACATCGCAAATAAAGACATCGACATCGAAGGTTTAATGGAGTTTATAAAAGCTCCTGATTTCCCTACAGGTGGTATAATCTATGGTTATTCTGGCGTAAAATCTGCTTTTGAAACTGGGCGTGGAAGAATAGTCATTCGTTCTGTCGCTAGTTTTGAACAAACAAAAACTGGAAAAGAGCAGATTGTAATTACAGAAATTCCATATATGGTCAATAAGGCCAACATGGTTGAAAAAACTGCAGCTCTAATTAACGACAAGAAAATTGAGGGTATTTCAGACCTAAGGGACGAATCTGATAGAGACGGGCTTCGTGTCGTATATGACTTAAAAAGAGATGCGGTACCTAATGTAGTTCTTAATAATCTTTATAAGTATACGCAATTACAGTCTTCTTTCAGTGTAAACAACGTGGCCTTGGTAAAGGGTCGCCCTTATACGCTTAACCTTAAAGATATGATTGTGCACTATGTGGCACATAGAATTGAGGTTATCACAAGAAGAACAGAGTACGACCTAAAAGAAGCTGAAAAAAGAGCCCACATCTTAGAGGGTTTATTGATTGCTCTAGATAATCTAGATGCCGTTATTGCTTTAATTAGAGGGTCTAAAGACCCAGATGAAGCTAGAAGTGGTCTTATGACCCAATTTGAACTATCCGAAATTCAAGCTAGGGCTATTTTGGATATGAGGCTTCAACGTCTTACGGGACTTGAGAGAGATAAGATTATTACAGAATACGAAGAAATCAAGAAATTGATGGACAGGCTAAGAGAAATTCTTGCGTCTGAAACTATTAAGGAAGAATTAGTAATAGAAGATCTGGATGATATCAAAGCCAAATATGGTGATGAGCGTAGATCTAAGATAGAAATGGCTGGTGGTGATTTCAATATTGAGGATATGATCCCTGATGATGAAATGCTAGTTACGGTTTCAAATGAAGGATACGTAAAAAGAACCGCTCTTCAAGAGTATAGATCTCAGAATAGAGGAGGAGTGGGCTCTAGAGCAGTGAAAACTAAAGATACCGACTACACGGAGCATCTTTTCTCTGCAACCAACCATAATTACCTTTTGTTCTTCACAGAAAAAGGAAAGCTTTTCTGGTTAAGAGTTTTTGAAGTGCCGGAAGGAAGCAAAACGGCCAAAGGAAGAGCCATACAGAATTTAATCAACCTCGAATCCGACGATCGAATTAGAGCCGTTCTCAATGTTAAAACTTTAACAGATGAAGATTATATAAATAATAATTATATCATCATGTGTACCAAAAACGGTACGGTTAAAAAGACATTACTTGAGGCTTATTCTAGACCTAGGGTTAATGGTATTATTGCAATTAACATCAAGGATGGTGATCAGCTGTTAGATGTTTCTCTAACAAACGGAAATGATTATATCATTATCGCAGCAAGTGCTGGGAAAGCTGTCAGATTCCATGAATCTGCTGCTAGAGCCATGGGTAGAGGTGCCAGCGGTGTAAGGGGAATAAAGTTAGCAGAAAACGATCATGCCATAGGCATGGTATGCGTGAGTAGAGAAGATACCCAGTTGATGGTGGTTTCTGAAAATGGTTATGGCAAACGTTCTAACATTGACGAATATAGAATTACTTCTAGAGGTGCTAAAGGTGTGAAAGCCTTAAATATTACGGAGAAAACTGGTAAGTTAGTGGCTATCAAAGAGGTTTCTGATGAAGATGATTTAATGATTATTACCATCAAAGGTATTGCCATTAGAATGAATGTAGCAGATCTGAGAGTAATGGGAAGAGCGACTCAAGGTGTAAGGCTTATTAAACTCAGTGGGAATGATGCCATTGCTTCAGTAACTCAAGTGGTTAAGGATGATGAAGTAGAGCCCATAGAAGGTGACGAGTTAACTGAAGGTGCTGAAAATGAACCTACTACGGAAGAATAAATGTTAAATTGGTGTTAATTGCCTATTGTAAACCAAACATCCTTTGGATTTTGTAGTCAAAAGGCCAAATAGTTTCAGTAATAAATAAACAAAAATAGACCTA